>DAOVRY010000244.1 GCA_030633645.1 Pseudomonadota bacterium
ATAACCTCATAACATTGCGCCAGGGCAGGCTTGACATAAATGTTAAGATCTTGGGTTATATAGACACCTAGTGGCACAAGGGGGAATTCTCCCACGACCATAAGAGATCGGTCATATGGGTGTTGCTTCTCTGCCTATTATGCGCCATCTTCCCTGTATACCCTGTCAAAGTTTTGGCATACAGGCCCGCTTTCCTTTCCCGCTGTTCTCACACAGACTTTGAGGTTTTTTCTTTGCTGGCGTTCATGAAACTCCATATCCCATTGATATACTTTATGTTTTTGATCTACTCCATAGGTACAGTGCGGTCTGTCCACGTTGGCACGCCTATTGCTCAAAAATAGGGCATACAATCCGTAGATCGAAAACCCACATGAAAATCACTGTTACCATGCAGCCGGGAGATGGTCTTCCCTCCCAGTTGAAAGGGTGCTAAAAGATTGTGTTTGAAGGCCAAAAGGTATATGGTATAGACAACTGCAACGCTCGCCCGAGGAGAATCGATCTCACAAAAGGGAGATGTCATGGCCCAGATTGATGCGTTTTTCAAACTCATGAATGAAAACCAGGCCTCAGATCTTCATCTGGCTGCCGGCAAACAACCTATTTTGAGGGTTAAAGGGGAACTCGAAAGGATAAAATACAATCCACTCGATAACGATTCCCTCAAGTCCATGCTTTATGAAATAACACCTGAGCACAAGATTAAGGTATTTGAAGAGACAGGGGATGTTGACTTTGCCTATGAGATACCGGGTTTGGCACGCTATCGAGCCAATTTCTTTAAACAAAACAACGGAATAGCTGCCGCCTTTAGAGAAATACCAGGTCAAATCCTCACCTGCGAAGACCTCGGACTTCCATCAGTTGTCAAACAGCTTGCCACCCTGCCCAGAGGGCTTGTATTGGTAACAGGACCAACAGGAAGCGGAAAGTCAACCACCTTGGCAGCCATAATAGATGAGGCCAACAAAATCAGGAAGGACCACATTATTACCATTGAAGACCCCATTGAATTTGTCCATGTGAGCAAGAAGGCCATGGTCAATCACCGTGAGGTGGGTATGCACACGCGCTCATTTGCTGCGGCATTGCGGGGAGTACTCCGAGAGGATCCGGATATCATTATGGTCGGTGAAATGAGAGACCTTGAGACAATTGACCTTGCCATTGAGGCATCTTTGACTGGCCACCTCGTTTTTAGTACCCTGCATACATCTTCTGCTCCCAAGACAATCGACAGGATAATAGAGGTTTTTCCCGCAGACCAACAGGCTCAGGTGAGGAGCACCTTGGCTGATAGCATCAGGTCGGTGATATGTCAGAGCCTTTTTAGAAGGCAAAACGCAAGACCAGGTGACATGGGTCGTGTGGCCGCACTCGAGATTATGATTGGCACCCCAGCAGTGAGAAACCTGATTCGGGAACAGAAAATATTTCAGATTCCCTCTGCTATCCAAACGGGAAAGAGATACGGGATGCAATCTCTTGACGACGCCATCATGGATCTCTTAACCAAAAAGACAATAAGCGCAGAAGAGGCCTATGCAAAATGTAATGATAAGAGTAAATTTATCCAGTTCCTCAAACATCCTCCTGCAGACTTTACCGAGGCCTAACCATGACGGGGTAGAGAAATGAGAAAACAACAGATAGATCACATATTAGGCGTTATGCTTGAATCATATGAAGATGTCTCCGACATAAATGTCACGGTAGACAAACCGTTTCAGGTAGAAACAGCAGGTGAACTGAAGCCTGTCTCTTTTGACATATTGGGTGACCAATTGACACCCTTCCAGACCGAGATAATCGCCCTGAATATGATAAGAAATGATAGGAAACTCACCAAAGCACTTGTAACGTATGGTTCTTGTGACTTATCCTATCAGCTGGCTGGGAGGGCGCGTTTGCGGGTCAATGTCTTTTCACAAAAGGGGTGGTTTTCCGTGGCCATGAGGCAACTGCCGTCCCGGGTGCCAACCATTGAAGAAATGGCGCTTCCTCATACCTTTCACAAAATGACGGAGACGTTGAATGGATTGATCCTGGTTACCGGCGCTACCGGAACCGGAAAGACAACCTCTTTGGCAGCCTTTCTGAACGAAATAAATGAAAAAAAATCAGTTCACGTGGTTACCCTTGAGGATCCAGTAGAATTTGTCCATTCGCAGAAAATGTCCACATTCAACCAGAGGGAACTGGGTGCCGACTTTGATACCTTCGCTTCCGGCCTGAGAGCTGCCCTACGCCAGGCACCAAAGATCATTCTCGTAGGTGAGATGAGAGACAAGGAGACCGCAGATATAGCGCTTACTGCAGCAGAGACCGGTCATCTTGTATTGAGCAGTCTTCACACGGTGGATTCAGGTTCAACGATAAACAGAATTATTGGCATGTTTGAAAAAGAGGAGGAAAAGCAAATCAGGATTAGACTGGCTGACACTATCAGGTGGATCGTATGCCAAAGGCTCCTGCCTCAAATCGGAGGTAGTCGAATAGCAGCCTTTGAGATATTAGGCTCAAACCTCAGGGTAAGAGACCTCATCCTCCATGGCGAAAGTGAGGAAAAGATATTTTATGACATCATTGAGGGAAGTCAGGCCTTTGGTATGATGACCTTTGATCAATGCATTGCCGATCATTATAAAAATGGTCTGATTACCAAAGAGACGGCTCTGGCCTATGCATCACAAAAAGCAGCTTTGGGAAGGGCAATCGATACCATAAGGGCAGCCAAGGGAGAAAAGACCACTACCATAGAGGGTCTGGCTATAGACAGTAGCTATGACAAAACATTGAATTAAGATAACAAAGAGATAGGCTTATGGATGTAACCTGTGCGTCGTGTGGGGCAAGATTAAAGATTCCTGATTCAAAGCTTCCACCTCCTCACGTGAGGGTGGTGAGCATTACCTGCCCCAAATGTAAAAGCAAACTAAAAATAGATAGGACCAAACCGGACTCCGGTCTGGCCCCAAAGAAAAAAGCAGAGGTTAAGCCAGAAAAGGATCTGGCCCCTAAAAAGAAGGAGAAAATCGAGGAGGGTGGCGAGGACCTGGTCTCGAAAGAGAAAGGGGAGCGTGCCATTATCTTTGACTATGAGTATGATGAAGACATTAGCCCGCTGGAATTTTACGAGGAAGGAACCAA
>DAOVRY010000017.1 GCA_030633645.1 Pseudomonadota bacterium
ATCAAAAGTAAGCCATGTCCCTTTTAAATCCTTGGCCAGAGCGGCATAGCATGCATCATACCCAGTCAGCCCTAACTTAACGAAACCATTTGCTTTGAGTGCGAGACTTTTTGTCATAGGCTGCCGGAATACCCCTCCTTGAAGCAGTGGAATGATTCCTTTTTCAAAGGCCTCAAACCCACTCGGATGTATACGTTGCAAAACGGAAAAGACTTCAAATGCAAATAGCTCAGGTACAGCGAATCTTTCAGGTTCATCAATTACTTTTTCTAAAACTTCATCTGCATGAGGATGGACCTCTTCTTCAATAAACCACCGGACCGCCACAGAGGCATCAATAACCCAAATCATCCCAGATATCCTCTTAACTGACGCAATACACTCAGACTGCTCACCTTTTCTTTTCTTCCTTTTCTCAACCTTCTAACAAGATCCAGAAACCTCCTTTTCTCCTCATCAGCCTGCCAGTCCAGGAAGCGTCTTTCAAATTGCTCAGGAGTAACCAAAACGGCCTTTATCTTTCTCCCTTTGCTGATGAGAATGGGCTCACCTTTATCGTTCAAGCGGTCCAGTATTTCACCTAAGTTGTTTCTGATTCTAAGGGCATTAACCTCTTCCATAATTTACCTCTCTTTAAATTAGCTTTAACTCAGGCTATTATTATTTAGTGTAGATGTCAAGTGTAGATGTGTATATACATAGAACGTGCAAACTAAAAGGAAGCATATTCCAATCGAGATACCCCATACCCCGATTTGAAATAAAGAAGTTTTACATGCCGGTTGAAAAACGCTTTGAGCAACTCTTGTTCTTTCTCGGCGAAAGTACTTTTCACCCATCGGTCAAAGATATCATACCGTATGAGCAAATGAGTTAGTCCCTCGCTAATAAAACCTTGCAGAATATCTTCAGGCCTATTTGACTTTCTTACAAGCTGGTGAAGCATACTTTTGTTAAGGCTCATATCAAGCACATACTCTCTGTCACAGTAATACCCTCTCTTTCCCATATGGATAAATAGCATTTTGGCATTCGGGTGGAGGTTTTTGTTAATGTATCTCAAAACTGGGTATTCTCTGCGGTACCTTTCTATATACTGCTCACGACTCACGGTACCGCTCAAATAGCTGAAGGGATCGACATACTTATACTGGGTAAAGATGTAGCGTGCATTCAGCCAAAGGGAAAAAGAAACGATCAAAAAGACAACCGCAAAACCTAAGTTTCGTGAGTACCTGTTGTCTAACCGTGAAACTGAATCAACTATCTTTCTGACACCAAAGATAGACAAGATGACCAATGGGGGAATTATAGGCGAGATATACCTGATCCTCATGCCGCTGCTAAAAAAAGCTGTTGCGAAAAAAAGCGCTGCATAAGCGAGTAGCAGCATTTTCTCGTTTCTGAGCACGGGAGGATCCTTTCTTATACGATAAAAGGCAAACGCTGGGAGTAAGAGAAGAAAAGGATTGAGTTTGCCATCAAAATACTGAGGGTTACCATCTTGCCCCTGAAAGAATACTCTAACAGGCAGAAGCACCATCTGCCACCAGGTCTCATGATAAACCATGCTTCTATAAGCAAAAAGACCGATCGTTTGATCATTCAGGCCGGTTTGTGGGTTAAAGAAGTGGTCATAAAGAGGATAGATAGGATTGTTTATCCAGAGGTAGTTCCGTATCATCCACGGAGAAAAAACAAGAAGCGCCACAGAGAAGAAAAGTATCCCATATCCGGCAGCCTTAAAAAAGCCGGGCTTACTGTTTGGTATGGATCTTGAATAAAGAAACGGAACAAAGAGGGTTAGAAGCAGAAGCGCTATGAGGCCGTTGTATTTTGTTCCAACTGCCAAGCCACAAAAAAGAGCAGATAGAAGCAAAAACCTTAACCTGAAACCCTCTTCTATCCATCTGAGAACTAGCAGAAGGGATGCCGTTGAAAAGAAGATGAGCCCTAGGTCAACGTACACCGTTATGGAGAGCTTTACAATAATTGGAATTGAGAGAAAAAAGATCACCCCCAGGAGTGCATAGACACTGTTACTGCGTGGTTTCAAAAAATTGAAAATAAGCCAGGCTGTCAGCA
This sequence comes from Pseudomonadota bacterium, assembly GCA_030633645.1. Taxonomy (GTDB): domain Bacteria; phylum Desulfobacterota; class DSM-4660; order Desulfatiglandales; family B25-G16; genus JADFWK01. Next base: position 2,086 of record DAOVRY010000017.1, read on the forward strand.
AGGCGAAACACAAGTGGATAAATTTCGGAGCGATTTCATTACCGAAATAGAGCGGAATGAGATACAAGAGATCCAGATTCATGGGAAAATATGAAAACGGCATGGCCGGGATTTCATACATACCGCCGTGCTTGAGGTAAAGCTTCGGTATAGCCAGATGGTGAATAAGCGCATCTCTACTAACAGGGGGCACACCAGCGAGGATTATGATGCAAATAAGCAAGATTGCCAGCAGTATTAGAAGTAAGACCTTGCCCCACCCCAGAGCAGACGGATTTCCTGTCTTTTTCAACTTGGGTGAGTCTAATCTATTTTCCATTGCTTAGGGCCCACAATATGGCGCAGTTTGTTCTACTGAGATTAGTATCGCACTAAAAAACGACTTGTCAAAACAAGGTAAATATAATACTTGGTCCGTATCCTTTTAAACAAGGGGAATTCCTCAGAACCTATCAGGTGAAGATTTGCAAGGAGCATACCAACGAACTATGTCGCACGCCGCAGGATCTCTCTCATACTGCCGCATAGTGGTCTTTTCCATTATAGCGCTCACTGTGCTCATTTTTTCAACATACGGAAATTCCTTTGACTGCTCGTGGCATTTTGACGATGAACCAAACGTTACCGATAACCCCAACCTGCATCTCAAAGAAATAACCTGGGAAAATCTTAAGCGAGCTCTCTATTCCGATCGTAACAACCCTACTGTTCTTTATAGACCAGTGGCCTGCCTGACATTTGCCTTGAATCATCACTTTGGCGGGCTCGAGGTATTCGGTTACCATCTGGTCAATATATTCATCCACCTGGTATCATCCATTTTTCTGTTTCTGTTCATCTATAATACACTCAATCTGCCATCTTTGAGGACAAAATACGCTTCTAAGTCATATTTCATCGCTCTTCTCGCCACCACGCTATGGGCCATCAATCCGGTACAGACCCAGGCAGTGACCTATATCGTACAACGAATGGCTTCGCTAGCAGGCATGTTTTATATTATGAGCATGTTCTTTTACCTGAAGGTCAGGACAGTCCACACCTCAGACAGAAAAGTCCTTTTTCTTATACTATGCATTGTTTTTTTTCTTATGGCACTCGGGTCAAAGGAAAATGCCGCTATGCTCCCCCTGAGTATTTTCCTTTATGAGATCCTCCTGATCCAGGAAATAACAGGAGAAAAGCTAAGAAGATACCTGAAGCTGTTTGCTATTGTTGCTGGCGCAATCCTGATATTCTGTTTCACCTATTTCTATATTCAGGGCGGAAATATTTTTTCGTTTTTGAATGGCTATGAAAATAGGCCCTTTACCCTTACTCAAAGGCTCTTAACTGAGCCTCGTATTATCGTTTTTTATATATCCCTTTTACTCTATCCTATGCCCAATAGGCTAAACATAGCCCACTCCTTTCAAATTTCGACCTCGCTCTTTGAACCTATATCGACGGCCTTCTCCATTCTCTTTATTGCAGGAACAATCACTTATGCAATCTATTTGGCAAAAAAACGACCTCTTTTTTCGTTCTGCATCCTTTTCTTTCTTTTCAACCATGTAATAGAGTCCACGATTCTTCCACTTGAGTTGATATATGAACACCGAAACTACATCCCCTCATTGCCGTTTTTCGTACCTGTTGCCATTGGGTTTTCTAACCTCTTGCAATTTTACGCAAAGAAACAGGTCATGAAATATACAATAGTAGTTTTCATCATTCTTTTACTCATAGGCCTTGGGCACTCTACTTTTATGCGAAATTTCACATGGAAGAATGAAAAGGCCCTCTGGATTGATGCAGTTGAAAAATCTCCCGATCAATTCCGTCCCCATCATAACCTTGGTAGGTATTATCAAAATCATGGCCACCAAGAGGAAGCGATTTCAGAGTATAAAAAGGCGTTAAGTAGGTCAGTATTACACCGAAAGAATGAAGCGGCTGTAACCTATTACAACCTTGGAAATATATACGGCAATTTAAGAGATTATGAAAAGGCTCGATATTTCTATGAAAGGGCAAAGGATATAAATCCCAACTACCCTTCTGTTTATGTCAATATCGCCGCGGTCTTGGACAGAGAAGGCAAGTATGCGCTCGCTCATGATTACCTGGTTAAAGCGATCAGATTTCGCCCAGATAGCATCGAGGCAAACTATAATCTCGGATTCCACTATTTGCGAGAGGGACAACCCGAAAAAGCCATCCGCCATTTACAGAGGTTATCGGATAACAAACAGTTTGGAGATAGGGTCCTTTTGTATCTCGGCATCGCATTCAAACAGAAGGGTCAACTCGGCAGAGCCGTAACCTATCTTAAAATGGCTGTGAAAAAGAATCCTCGAAATATAAAACCTTACCTTCACCTCGCAGAGATATTCTATAGGATAGGTGATAACGAACAGGCGAAAGGAGCAATAGTAAAGGTTATTAACCTCATTCCCGATCAAAAGACCTTTGAGAAAATCTTAAACGATCTCCAAAGGAAAGACTCCTCAGCAAATCTACAACCTCAGGCGAGTGTTGTCATTCCCTTGATGAGGGAATGCTGCCTTAATAAATCAGAAACATTAAAGGAATGGAGTGAATTGCTTAATGAAAAGTCTTTACCAATGAATGCACGATAACAAAGCAATGCCGAAAATAGTAACCGTTCACGGGTTCAGGGTTCAGAGGTTGTGGGTTCACCGCAAATCTGAACCGTTTATTCGTGAGCTCTGAAGGGACCACGCATCATAATAGAACGATTTGAGGACATTGAGGCATGGCAGTTGGCCCGGGAGTTAACTCACAAGGTCTATTGAACTGACAAAGAAGGTCAAGTTTGCTCGCGACTTCGGCTTGGAGGAGCAAATTCAGGACGCAGCAGGTTCATCTATCAAGGTTCAGAGGTTTCCCGATGAAATCGGGATTGGGGGTTAGTGAAGGTTAACAAAAGAAAAGCAACCCTGAACCCTGAACCTCTAAACGCCTACCGAAAATAGACGTATAGGACCGGGAGAAGAGGTCACACCCTAACCCCTCCCGGTCGATTACCTTTAGTATTTACTTATTGAACCACCTGGACCACCAATGACATAACTATGGTTCCCTGAAGGATGATGTGCAATCATTGAATAGGTTGTATCATCGCCAAGATACCGATGATGGCAATACCGATCATCAACTCAATCAGCGTGAACCTTTTTCATTCTTTTCGTCATTTTGGTGACTACTACAGTTGAGAGGTAACAGGAGAGAAAAGAATGAACCTCCCCGCAGCAAGCTGCGGGGTATTCTGGCGAAGGCGAATAAAGTACGACCGGGGGAAGCTTTTGGACTTTAACCCCTCCCGGCCGGTTACTTTTAGTAGTTAGTTGAATAGGCTTATACTACCACCCGGGCCTCTAATGATATAACTATGGTCTCCGCTAGCATGAAAGGTTATCATTGAATAGCTGGTATCACTGTCATTTGCTATATTAAAATCCACATTATCAGACAAGTACAGTCCGTAAGTGTCACCAGTTAGAGTGGCCTCGACACCACAATACGTTTGCTCATCAACAAAATAGGCCTCCTGGGCCGTTGCTGCATTTCTGAGGTCCGACTGGGCTGCTGAGTTAAAGGCTCTGGTCCTGTAAGCGGAAAACTGCGGTATAGCAATCGCTGCCAAAATACCGATGATCGCAATAACGATCATCAACTCAATAAGTGTAAAACCTTTTTCGTTTTTATTAACCATTTTTGTTAACATCTTTCTGTCCTCCTATAATTAATTTACATGGTAAATGGTTGCGAAACTTGTACGATTTATGCCTGGTAAATCACCTCCCTTCTCAGTGGATAGTTAGGTCTTGATTATGTTGGAAAGCAAGTAGCGTGCCATCCAGTCCAGTTTCTGACTCCAAAACATAATTTTTAATATTTCCAGACAGTTAGCACTACTATCCTTATGAATACACCTCTACGACCCGCCCTGTCTGGCATTCTTTTGCCTGCTGCGGACATTTTTTGTCAGACTCATGACAATTTTTGTTAAAATCCTACAAGCAGTGTTAAGGTGGCGTGTCATATGCAGTAAGTCTCGAGCAGTATTTCAGAATTATGATAATTCGCCAGAAAAGGCCTCGAGGCCCAGCTTACTCATTCGGTACCGCAAGGATCGCATGGTGATACCTAGGAGCCTGGCAGTCCTTTGTTTTGATCCGTGAGCCATGTCCAGGGCCCTGAGGATGTAGTCCTTTTCCAGCTCAGCCATGACTTTATCCAGTTTAACTCCGTCCTCACCCAGGTCAGTCCGCCGCCTATTTTCCCGTGTTCGGGCCTTTTTGAAATTAGACAGGGACAGACTCTGAGGCAAAACAATATTGGAGGTCTCCAGTGCCACACTCCGCTCAATGATATTCTCCAATTCCCTGACGTTACCGGGAAACGGGTATTGACTGAGTATATCCATTGCATAGGCAGATAGCTTTTTTATATCTTTGCCCTGTTCCTGGGAGTATTTTCCCAAAAAATGCTGTGCCAAAAGGGGCAAATCTCCTTTTCTTTCCCGTAAAGGGGGCATAGTTATTTCAATGACATTGAGTCTAAAGAAAAGGTCCTCCCTGAAACTCCCGGCCATTACCTCCTCCTCAAGAGTCACGTTCGTAGCCGATATGAATCGTACATCTACCTGCCTCTCTTCAGTTTCTCCAATCCTCGTAAAGGTTTTTTCTTGAATAACCCTCAAGAGCTTAACCTGAATGGCTGGGGTTAGTTCACCTATCTCGTCAAAGAATACCGTGCCACCATCCGCTGCCTCAAAGAGACCCTGTTTATCTGTATTTGCTCCGGTAAATGCCCCCTTCTTGTAACCAAAAAGCTCGCTCTCAATCAAGGTCTCAGGAATCCCGGCACAGTTGATAACAATAAAGGGTTGATCTTTTCTCGGGCTCTGCCCATGAATGGCCCTGGCCACGAGCTCTTTTCCTGTTCCACTCTCACCAGAAATGAGTATATTGGTCTTGGTGTTCGCAACCCTTCTGATCAGGTCATACATTCTTTTCATTTGAGGGCTTTCACCGATTAGACAACCAAAATGGTACTCTTCCTTATCCTGGCCCTTTGGAAGTGTCTTTCTTTGAAGGGCATCTCGCACAATCTTTTTGAATTCAGATACATTAAATGGCTTAGGGATATAGTCGTAAGCCCCATCCTTCATGGCCTCAACTGCTGTCTCTGCTGTGGCAAATGCCGAGATGATAATGACCCGTGTTTCTGAATTGACCTCTTTTACCTTTCTGAGGACCCCTAACCCATCTATATCGTCCATCCGGATATCGGTAATCACCAAATCAAACGCCTCTTTATCGAGAGTAGAGCACGCCTCCTCCCCGCTGGCCGCAAAATGAACAGCATACCCTTCCTTGGTCAATACGATCTCAAGGAATTCCCGCATGCTCAATTCATCATCAACTATCAGGATTGAGTTCATTGGACTCCCAGACAATCCTCCCTTTGACCATGGTTAAGACTGCCATGCCTTTCATCTTCACCCCAATAAAGGGCGAATTATGGCTTTTGGATTTAATACGCTCCTCGGTAAACACGTATTCCTTATTAAGGTCTATGATGGTTAGATCTGCTTCCTTACCCTCTTCAATAACGCCCCCTTTTGTGTTGAGAATAGCGGCAGGGTTATAGGACAACTTTGCTATTGCCCCCGGCAGGTCCATCACGCCTTCCCTTACCAAAGCCAAGGTGAGGGGCAGTGCGGTCTGAAGACCAATGATGCCGAATGAGGCCTTATCAAACTCCACGTCTTTCTCCAGAGGGCTATGGGGGGCATGATCGGTTGCAATGACATCGATGACACCCTCGGAAAGCCCCCCCTTTATGGCCTCTACGTCCTTGGGCTCCCGCAATGGGGGATACATCTTGGCGTTGGTATCATAGCCGATGACAGCTGTATGATCAAGACTGAAGTAATGGGGAGCTGTTTCAGCTGTTACTGGAATACCTTCCTCTTTGGCCTGTCTAATGAAGGTAACCGATCCCTCAGTGCTCACATGGGCAATATGAACGGGGTATCCCGTTAACTTGGCTAACAGTATGTCTCTCACGACCATGATCTCCTCGGTAGCCGCGGGGATTCCTCTCAAGCCCAATCGAGTAGAAATCGTACTCTCGTGCATTACGCCGTTGTGTGACAGACTGAGATCCTGACAATGGGAGATGACCGGTAGTTGAAAAAACCGCGCGTATTCTATTGCCCTCCTCATGAGTTCGCTACTGGTGACCGGTCTCCCATCATCGGACACTGCCACGGCACCTGCCTGTTTGAGGTCGCCAAATTCAGTTAGTGACTCACCTTTCTGGCCTTTACTTATCGCCGCAACCGGATATACTCGTACCATATTAGCCTTTCGCGCCCGCTCTAAAACGAAC
>DAOVRY010000075.1 GCA_030633645.1 Pseudomonadota bacterium
CAGGAATGCCTGGTGGAGAAGGCCCGGGTCTGCCTCAATAGTACATGGCCTACCACTCAGGTTGCCATTATTTACTATGACCCCCTTTTTGTCTAGTTCGGGCCGGAGAAAAGTAACGTTTCTCTCAATAACTTCGCCCAGGGGGCAGTCTTGCAGGTCAGGCACCTGGGGGCGGGCAAAGTTAAGAAAGTCAGTTACGATATCATTAAGGCGCCCTGATTCCTCAATGATAATATTCGAAAGTTCTTTCTGGGCCTGGCTGTGTTCGGATTTCTCAGCCAACAATTCTGCGGTACTCCTGATTATGCCCAAAGGATTTTTTATCTCGTGAGATACGCCAGCAACCATTTCACCGAGAAGAGCCAACCGCTCCGCTTGATTCAGTTGATCCTCCAACAGCTTCTGTTCCCGAGCCCTTCTTGCAAGAGTATGTTCAGCCTTTCTCACCACCAGCAGAAGGGCCAGAAATATGAGACACATAACCACAAGAGATACACCAAAGATAAGATATCTGAATCTGAGTATTGACTCATATTCTCCTGTCATATCTTGGGTTAACTCAAATACACCCAATATGCCTATAGAAGAATAGGGGGGTTCTGCCTTGAAGGGGATAAAAGTTTTAAGCTTCTTTTCCTTTGCAAAATCAAGGAGCCAGGTACCAAAGATCGAATCTTCCCGAGATATCAAACGGGAGCTGTACTTGCCCTCAAGGGCAATTTTGTATCCCATGCCTCCTCTGCCAGTTAATCCAACCAAATCGCTGTTAGTGCTATAGGCAATTTGCCCCTTCTCGATATCATATATATTGACGTTTTCTACGTTGAAGGAGTGAATCGTGGTCCTGACGATCTTGTCCATCAGATCGAATTGTTCCTTTTGTCTCAAGCTTATCGCCCCGTATCGGTACCTCACCGGGACGTTGAAATAGTGAAATACCTGATGGTTCAAATTATTTGCTATGAGCAGCGCATGATTTTCATAGGTATTCATTAAAACCTTGTTAGCCCGCTGGGAAATGACCATTGAGAGGACGAAGGTCGAAACGGTAAGGATCACGAAACTGGTATAGGCAAAAAACTTTACCAGTCGAAACCGTTTCGTCTCAGGTTGGATTGTTTTCGAATTTTGTTCCATACCCTCTACAACCTCGTCTGGCCTCGGTGTCTCCTCATCAGAAAATATTCAGCTATTCTGTCTCAGGCGGATCAGCATTCCACAAGAAACACGCTTGAGGTTAACAGGTTGCCCAAATGGAAATCCCTTTGAGCGGTCATTAAAACGTTTTCTAACAACAAATCTTGGCGAAACGGAAGACAAGCGATGTCAACTGTTTAAGCCCTAAAGGCGAGTTTTGACATCGCCTGGAGGGAGCCCTAGATTTGTCAAAAAACGTTTTAGACTAAGAGAAAAGGAATTTCGGCAACAGTCTGTTGACTGCTTATCTCCCGCAGCTGAACGTTTAATCGGGCCTTACCTTTCCGAGATAGTCACTGATTGCCCTATCGTAGTGCCAGGTAAGGTTAAAGACCTTTTTCGCCAGTTCAAATCGTGTTTCCAAGCTAGTTGTGCCAGATTCTGAGATTTCCCCTAACACCCTGGAATAATCAGATGGATCCGTTATAACGGTTACATCCTTGAAATTCTTGGCCGCTGATCGGATCATGGAGGGGCCACCTATATCGATATTTTCTACGGCCTCTTCAAGGGTGCATCCCTCCTTTGAAACCGTGAGTTCAAATTGATATAGATTAACAACGACCAGGTCTATACTCTTTATGCCGTGCTTTTCCATCATCTGAATGTCTTCCTGGTTATCTCTCCTTCCCAACAGTCCCCCATGTACCTTGGGGTGAAGCGTTTTAACTCGGCCATCCATCATCTCAGGAAAGCCGGTATACTCAGATATATCCAAAACCTTTATTCCTCCATCCCTAAGTGTTCTTGCTGTACCCCCTGTTGACAGAATTTCAACACCCAGTTTCTCTAGAGATCGTGCAAACTCAACAATACCGCTTTTATCGGTCACACTGATCACCGCTGTAGATACCTTACGCATACCACATCCTCCTTTTGGTTACGATTAAAGGCTTTCTGAGCTCTTCAATAGATATTTGTAGCCGGTCACGGGTTCAGAGGTTCAATGGTTCAAGGTTCACCGCAAACCTACCTGCCATCCGTCGGGCACGGCTGAACAGTTGTTTCGTGAGTTCTGAACGGTCTTGCACCGAAGTTCAGAGTGAGCTTTACCTGGTCTTAGATCAATCTGAGTTTCTAGACATGTATGATCATGCTCGATGCACTAGTGCCATCGGTCGTGGTTTCATCCCGCGATACGTGTGGCGGGCTGGCCTACAAGCAAGGTCAACGAAAAAAAGATAACCCGACTCGGCTGAGCTAGTCGCAGGCTAAACGGTGAACCCTGAACCTGTGAACGCTTACAGATATTTTATATAGAAACGTAAAAGGAGCAGCGTATTTTGTCAAGCTAAATAAGGCCTTGAATTTTGTGATGAGCCGTGCCATGCTGGATTTCGCTATTCTGAGAGTGAGGTTTTGCGAGGCAGGGATGACAGAAATATATTTGGTGAGGCACGGACAAACAGAGTGGAATACCCAACTCATATTCCGGGGAAGAAAAGATATCCCGTTGAATGAAAGGGGACATAAGGAGGCAAGGGCCATAGCCGGAGCCCTGAAAGATCGAAACATTGATGCTATTTACACAAGCCCACTCAGGCGAGCAGTTGAGACTGCCCAGCCAGTCGCAACACTTTTTGACCTTGAAGTAGTGCCTGTTCAGGGACTAATTGATATCGATTATGGTGAGTGGGAAGGTGTATCCCATCATGAGATAAAAAAGCGATACACTGATGAATATGCACAATGGGAACAAAGGCCAGAGTTGGTAAGATTCCCTCAGGGAGAAACGCTCGATGCGGTGAAAGAACGAGCCTTTGGTGCTTTAACAGATATTGTAAGAATAAATCCAGCCAGATCGGTCCTCATCATCTCTCATCGGGTCATAAACAAGGTCCTTTTGTGTGCGCTTTTGGGCCTCAGCAACGCACATTTCTGGGAGATCAGGCAAGATACCGGGTGCATCAATGTCATGGAGCACTCACGTGACCGGTTTGTCCTTTGTGCAATGAATGACACGTGCCATCTAAAAGAACTGACAGATGAGACAGCACAACCCGATTTTTGAATGAGGACATACTATATTTCCCCCTACACAAGAACCTTTGCTGCGATCATCAAAAAGTTAGGCCTTGTTGAAAGGTGAGACCCTCGATCTCACATTGAGGAAATCACATATTAAAAGCATCCTCGATTTTAGAACTCTTAGAAATCTCTTGACCTGTTGTCAAATCTAAGATACATCTAATTGCAAAATAATACACTTAATTACACTAATTTCCTATCAAACAGATGATTATTTGGAGATTGTAATGAAGGAGATATTAGACCTGAAAGAGGTGGCTCAATATTTAGGGTTAAATAAAAGGACGGTCTATAACCTGGTTAGGAAAGGGGAAATCCCGGGTACAAGGATTGGAAGACAATGGAGGGTAAAAAAAGAAAGTTTAGATCAACTCTTCAGAAACCCTAGAAAATCAAATTAGGGCTATTTTTGCCAGCAATCCTAGGCACATTAAGGTCTTAGATCATATAGTTAGGGGTGATAATAAACGTTTCAGTTTTGCCGACGAGTGTTTAATTGAAAAATATAACAGGAATCCTTTCAAGAGAAGACCTGGGGATCAGTTATGAAAAATGAACTACGATATTTAAGCAAAAAGGAGAGGAAGGCGGTAAACTCCTTTGTGAAAGAGTTAGAAGAAAACTTGGGTGATTATATCTTAAATATACGACTCTTTGGCTCCAAGGTGAGAGGAGATTTTTACAGGGATTCAGATATAGACATATTTATTTTAGTAAAAGAAAGGACCTCCGATATCGAAGACAGGGTGTCGGAAATAGAGGTGAATCATGACATAGAATATGGGCTGCCTATATCTACTGTCCTCTATAGCCTATTTGAATATGAGAAAAATAAGGAGTTGGGTTCGTTTTTCTTCGAGAATGTGGAAAAAGAGGGAGTTATTTTATATGAGAAGGATTAATCTAGCTAAATACAGGATAGAAAAGGCCCGAGAAAACCTTCAGGAGTCAGAGGACGCCTTGGACCAGGATCATTTTGGGATGTCAGTAAATAGGAGCTACTATGCGATGTTTACATCTGCAAGGGCAATTTTGGCACTAAAAGAGTTAGATTCCAGTAAGCATTCTGGGGTAATTGCCCTATTTAGCCAGTATATAATCAAGCCAGGGCTTTTCCCAAAAGAACTAGGCAAGTTCTTCAGAAAAGCAAAGAGGATAAGAGAGGATGCCGATTATGGAGATTTTGTTGAAATAACCAAAGAGGATGCTCAGATGCAACTCGAGCATGCCAAGGAGTTTGTAGAGCAGGCGCAAAATTCATTACAAGAAATGATCAAAGATGCAAAAGGATAAACCCTAACGGGAAGAGAATGGGGCATGAGTATTTGAGTATTCTTCTCTTCTTGTTTTCTTTTATGGCCTCTTCTACTCTGCTCAGCCTACTATCAAATGCCTTTTCCCGTCCGCGCTTTTTTATACTTGAATACCAGGCACCAGAGCAGATGTCAGTAATAAATCATGCCTGACCCCATTCCTGATTCCGATCAAGTCGGGAGCACGGCTTTTGACTTTAGGGATTACAAAAAAGGGGATATTGATTCCAGGATCATTTCAGAGCTCCCTGTTCTCAACCCTCGTGACAGGTAAATGGCCACATTTCTCGGCTCATCACATGCATCTCTTTTCGATGTAATCAGAACATCCTTGTTCACCTGGAATAGCCTTCTCTATTGGAAGAGAATCAAATGTGGCAAACCCATTGAGCCCATTTCCAAAAATGTCAGTTAATAGGGAGGATCTCACCTCAGGCTTGCTATCTTGTGTGCCTATTAATCCCTTGACCAGTAATCCGTGCTAATCTATATTTTCTTACTTAATTAAAGGGAATTGGAGTCAAATGGAGGAGTAAAAGATGGCCATAATAACAGTAGATGAATATCGAGACAGGATTTCCAAACTGAAACCAAGACTTTTTATAGGAGGTCAGAAGGTTGAGAAACTCCCTGATCACCCGATTACCAGAGGGGTTGTTGAGGCAACAGCAAGGATCTATGAACTAACCCTGGATCCTCAGTATTCCGATATTATGACAGCAAAATCACATCTGACCGGTGAGACTATCAGCAGGAGTTTGCATATACATCAGAGCTGTCAGGACATTGAAAAGCGTTTAGAGATGGCGCGGCTGAGCAGTCAAAAGTTAGGAACCTGTAACTACAGGTGTCCCGGTAATGAGATGCTTCCAGCTCTGGCAGCTACAACATGGGAGATAGATCAAGACAAAGGGACCGAATACCACAAGAGATTTGCTGAATATCTGAGGTATGTTCAGAGGGAGGATTTGGTGGTGAGTGGATCTGTTACAGATACAAAGGGAGACAGGAGTAAAAGGCCCCTTGATCAGGATCCGGACTCCTATGTCCACGTGAAGGAAAAAAGATCAGATGGTATTATCGTTAGTGGCGCTAAACAACATGCAACCGGAGCATATGCTGCTGATATGAACTTGATACTGCCTGGCCTATCTTGCCGACGAGGGGAAGAAGATTATGCGCTTGCATTTGCCATACCAAATGGATCTGAAGGGGTAACATATATAGGGCAGTATAATCCGTACAGTATAGAAAGAGAATATACAGATGATATCCGGTATATTGGGAATCCCATATATGGACAGCGAG
>DAOVRY010000162.1 GCA_030633645.1 Pseudomonadota bacterium
CTAACTGTCTGAGGGCATTATACCGAGTTTTGGCATTTTAGCTGAACGTCTTAAGTGCACCCAAAATGCTAACGGATAGAGCAAAATCGACTTTTTGCGAATGCATCAACGATCATTGAGACAGTGCCTAGCTGATGAGGCATGGGTTATTCCCTCAAGCAACAACCCATGCCGTTGTGGCTAGAAAGTCCTTAACTATATGATACGAGGCACTAATGGGTTACCTGCCGTGAAGCCTCAGCCCTTTCTCAAATTTCCTCATCTGACGGGCAAAATACTTCTTGTTTTCAGATGCATTCTCCAAGGCCTCTTGTATGGTTTGCAATGCCTCCTCGTAAAATCCATTCACATAGTATGCCTCGGCCAGGGTGTCCAGAAAGGTTGGTGATCTTTCTATTTTAACGGCCCGCTTTGCTAAGGATAGTGCCCGTGGATAGTCAAGCAGTGTTGTATCCTGAGCGGTGGCGAGAATCCATGCAAGGTTGTTCAGTGCCACATCATCATCAGGAACCAGTCTCAGCATATTTTCATATGCCCATTTGGCCCTGGCGATGTTCCCTCTCTGGTGATACACGGCAGCGAGATACCGGTAAATCTCGATATCCTCTGAGGACCCGGTGAGCTGCTGGTTCAGAATATGTTCCAGAGTTATCTGTTCAAGATTTGCCTTCAGCGAACCAAAATTAAGGGTATATCCCAAAGAGAGAACGAGAACGAAAAAAACAGTGAGAGCAAGGGTCAAACGCCGTGAATGGCGTTTAATCAATTCAGGCTCTCGCCAGGCTTTCCACAAAAACTCGACCCTTTGAGCAATACTAAAATGATGCCAGGAAGGATGATGCCGGCTTTGACCGCTGAAGTGGGCAACCTTCTCCAGTGACATGATAGTGGGTTCAGGTGTGCCCATCAGTTCAATCGAATAGAGATCTGCCTGGCGCTCAAAGTTCCTCATAAAAAAACCCATGATATATCGGAAGTAGAGGATCACGCTCACGATAATAGGCAGGGAGAGCAGAAAATAAAAAATGCCTGTCTGGAACTCCTCATGGCTTTTCAATAGGTCAAATAGCCAGGGCTGCGCTGCCATAGCGTAAAAGAAAAAATCAAAGAGGCCAAATGAAAGAGCCATATAGCCCAAGAGAAAAAAAACGTAAAAGAGCAGGTGCCGGTACTTTATGTGGCCCATTTCATGAGCCATAACTGCATTCAGCTCTTCTTTTGAAAGGGCATGCAGCAAAGCATCGGTGACCAGAATATACCTGAGCTTTGCCACCAGCCCCATAACACCGGCTGTCATCACCCTCCCCTCTAATAAGGGCCACCGTAAAATAGCCCGGTATTTGAAGCCCGCCTTGCTGAGAAAATCTACTATGCTCTCTTTCTTTTCTGTATTCGGAAGCGCTGAACAGCCCCACCAGTACTTGATAAACGGGGGTAAGAATATTACGAGAAGGCTCAGGAAAAAGGCCAAGAAAATAAATTGGCCCATCTCACTTTCAAAGATTCTCTTAAGAGAGGGCCATGAAAGTAAGGTTATCAGGTCATAGCAAACAGTGAGGATTGCCCAGGGAAAGAGGATGGGGAGATTGAGCTTTATGTTTGATTCTATGTAGGCCCATCTTTTTTCAGGAGAATGAGCGAAGGCATAATGTACAGGGTAGCCGTAATACCAGATGGTTGCAAGAAAGGCAAAAAAGATAGCAATTGCCGCAGCTCCGGAAAGGATGGAAAATGTGGTAAACCCGGGGATCTGAAGAAGCCAGTATTTCAGGTTTAAGAGGTAGACACACAAAACAAATATGACTATTGAAAGAATGGAGAGTCTGGTGACCAACCACTGGTAGGCTAAGCTGATCTGGCTCTGATCCAAGCCCGGGTAGCTGCCCCGGGAGGCGGTCATAAGCTTAGAAAAGCGATACTTGCAGTAGATTGAAAAATTGAGCCATAATAAAAAGAGAACAAGAATGGCTGTGAGGGGTGATTTAAAGAGACCCTCTCCAGGATAATTGAAGTTAAATATTACCAATACAACAATAATATAAATGATGTTATTAAACACTGATAAAGTACCTGCCCTTCAACACAATCACTTTCTACCATATTGGTCTCTCTGAACTCATATTACTTTAACGGTATTCTATCACACAAGGTAAAACATGAGTTGGGAGATTTGTTTTTTGGCGATTCTTTGCGTTATATCTCTACCTCAACTAATCCTAATGTTCCTAAATCTGCTCCTCAGTTTTCTGCTGAGCTTCATGCCTTTAGCCTCAGGCAAATATATCCTTTCTCGTCTAGGCTCACCAGTCGGGAAATCTCCTTGACCAATCAACTGATTTTGCGCTAAATTTTATTAGTCTTTACCTGAATAGCTTTAATCTTTATGAAAGGATTCACCCCGTGGAATCTGTTTATTCACCTGGGGCGGAGCATATTTCACTGGGGTGAAATTAGAAGTACATTTTACTGGGTAGCTATGAGTTGTCACCTTTATCTGTTTCTTTGAAGTTATGGGGATGTAATCATGACAGAAAGAACACATATCGAGATTCCCAAGGAGGGAATAGAAGAATTCTGCAAGAAGCACTATATTAGGAAATTGTCTCTTTTCTTTTCTGCCCTCAGGGATGACTTAACGCCTGAAAGTGATCTGGATATACTCGTGGAGTTTGATCCAGCCCACATACCTGGACTTATACGATTGGCCGGCATGGAGATTGAGTTGACTTAAATCCTCGGGCGTAAAGTGGATATGAGAAAAGCACAAGATCTGAGCAGATATTTCAGGGAAGAGGTCCTTAACTCGGCAAAGGTGCAGTATGCGGAAGGATGATTCTATACGCTTGCGTCACACGCTGGAGCTTTTTTTGGATCTCAAGTGATTCTGACTTCGAGATTTTTCCCTAAGGCTCTGGCCACTTTTTGAATGGTAGAAAGTTTGATATCCTGAGCGTGATTTTCTATTCGGGAAATTGCTGTCTTTTGGGTGCCTAATTTTTTAGCAAGCTCCTCTTGTGTTAACCCTGCTTGCTCCCGAGCCTGTTTTAGAAGTACACCGATTTTGAATTCTTTATACCCTTGTTCAAAGCCTTCCGCAAATTCGTGGTCCTTCTTTTTTCTTTTATCTATGTATATTTCAAGGTCACTCATAATGGCCTCCTTTTTCTACTTAAAAAATCTTTGCGATATGTTTCAGCCTTCTTAATTTGTTTTTTGTCAGTCTTTTGAGACTTTTTAGAATACCCGTGGGTTAAGACAACCGTGTCACCCTCAAGAAAGAACGAAAAAACTCGGTAAGCGTTAGACTTGATAGTAATTCTACATTCCCATATTTCCTCAGTATCAGTAAGCTTCTTAAAGTATTGAGATGGCACTTTATCGAGTTCTTCAATTAGCCGCAGCACCCAGAGTACTTTTTGCGCCTCTTTGGGTTGCAGTGAATCAAGGAAATCCTCGACTGGACATTTACCATCTTTTGTTCGATAAAAGATGACTTTTCGACACATCGTTTAAAGTTAACATGTAAGTTAACCTATGTCAACAATATATTCCTTTCAAATTTTCTCTTTTCCCAAACCCCAAAATCCCCTACGCTCTATTTAACATTTGTATTGACAACGTGTTAATTTTGAGATACATTGTATAGCAAACATGGATTCAGTTTTTTATAATTTAAATATTTATATAAGGGTCTGAATTATGGCTAAAAGTACAAGTGTACATGTTAGAACAACTGAGGATATTAAAAAGGGCGCAGAGGTTGTTCTTAATGGCCTCGGATTAAATATCTCCTCGGCCGTTAATCTTTTTTTGAAGCAAGTTATCAATTACAGGGGTATCCCCTTTGATTTGCGACTACCTAACAAGGAAACGCTACATGCTATGGATGATATCGAAAACAGTCGTAATCTTGAGTCAGCAGATACCGTAGAAGAAATGTTCGAAAAAAATACAAACCTCATCCCTTAAAAGGCAAATACTCAGGTTATATGGAAATTCATATCGACCCTGATTGGTTGCTAATCTGGAAGACAGATAACAAAGCC
>DAOVRY010000249.1 GCA_030633645.1 Pseudomonadota bacterium
ATTCTTGAGGAGAACAGTATCGCATTCTTGGAAGTAAGAGTTGATAAAGAAATTGATGTGGGCACCCATACAATTTTTATTGGTGAGGTTGTTGACGCTGATATCATAAGTGACAGCGAGCCTATGACCTATGCCTTTTATCATCTTGTAAAAAAGGGTAAGGCACCAAAGACTGCTCCAACATATATTGAGGAATAATATTGGTGCAAGTTTCTTGGTATATGTTTGAGCTACTCCTAAGTCCCTCGATTCATAAATACGGTAACATATTTATTCACTCCATTCGGCTTATCTCGTTCGACCTGGAGGCCATTCGGCTCCAGGTCGAACGAGATAAGTGACTATATTTGCGAATCGAAGCACTAAGTAACTGAAACTTAAGCCTAAGAATTTTATAAGAAATTAATTTTTTGCTCGTTTTAAACGGAAAGGGGGTGAATTAGAGAGAAAAGTAGATAGAGGAAAAATTGTTACTTAAAAAAGGGAGGTGACATCATGAAAGAAAAATATTTAACCACAAACCAGGGTGTCCCGATCACTGACAACCAGAACTCGTTAACAGTTGGGGAACGCGGTCCTGTGTTGTTGCAGGATGTCCAGTTTATTGAGAAGATGGCTCACTTTGACAGGGAACGCATCCCGGAGAGGGTTGTCCACGCCAAGGGGGCAGGGGCACATGGCTTCTTTCAGGTTTCCAAAAGCATGGATCCCTATACCAAGGCGAAATTCCTCCAAGATCCAGAGAAAAAGACACCTGTATTTTTACGGTTTTCAACGGTCACAGGAGGAAGGGGTTCTGCTGATACTGTGCGGGATCCACGTGGCTTTGCAGTTAAGTTCTATACCGAAGAGGGTATCTACGACCTGGTCGGAAACAATCTCCCGGTATTTTTCATCCGAGACGCTATCAAGTTCCCTGATATGGTTCATGCCTTTAAGGGCGCACCTGATAGCAATATCCCGTCGGCCTCTTCCGCTCACAACCGCTTCTGGGATTTTATATCCCTCACCCCTGAGTCAACCCACATGATTACCTGGCTTTTTTCAGACCGCGGCACGCCAAAGAGTTACAGGATGCAAGAGGGTTTTGGCGTCAATACCTATGTCTGGGTAAACGCCGAGGGAAAGGCTGTGTATGTGAAATACCACTGGAAACCGAAATTGGGTGTTAAGAACCTTGACCGTCATGAAGCAACACGGCTGGCCGGTGTCGATCCCGATTACATTACCCGTGATCTCTACGATGCGATTGCCAGCGGTGGAGAGGTTGAATACGAACTCAATGTCCAGTTGATGGAGATCGCTGACGAATTAAAGCAAAATTTTGATCCACTTGATGCCACAAAGACGTGGCCTGAGGACAAATTCCCGCTAATGCCGGTTGGTAAAATGGTGCTCAATCGCAATCCTGAAAACTTCTTCGCCGAGGTGGAGCAAGCGGCCTTCTGTCCTGCCAGCATTGTCCCAGGAATCGAGTTTTCTGCTGACAAGCTGCTCCAGGGCCGTACCTTTTCCTATACTGACACCCAGCGATATCGGTTGGGAGCGAACTACCTGCAACTTCCCATCAACCGACCTCGGGTGCCGGTTGACAACAATCAGCGCGATGGGGCCATGCAAATCGGGGAATTCAGTGGGCCGGTCAATTATGAGCCTAATAGCCTGGCTGGAGGTATGCCCAAGGAGGCGCCAGCGGGCACCTCACGAGTATATCGTGTTGAGGGAGAAGTGACTCGTCAGAAGATCAGCAAGACGAATGATTTCGAACAGGCCGGGGAGAGATATCGTTCCCTGAGCAAGATGGACCAAGAACATCTGGTTGATAACCTCATCGCGGATCTTATGCACATTGACAAACCGATCCAGCAGCGGGTGATTGAAAACCTGACTAAGGCTGATCCAAAGTTGGGTGGATCTATAGCTAAGGGCCTGAAACTTTAACAAATGACTAAGGGATGGGATCGTCACTTTTTCCAGGAACCCGATTTCCAGAATTAGGTGGAGTTGACTACAAGGTTTTGTCTTGAGATATAATTTCATTTTTGTAAAATAGGTTCAACAGGCTAAAGGAAGGAGATTGATTATCGGAGGGGTGGATAAGTTATTAACCAGATAAATTAAGGGGGGGGAGAATTATGGATAAGTACGTCTGTGAGGTTTGTGGTTATGTCTATGATCCTGCTAAGGGAGATCCAGATAATGGAATAGAGCCAGGCACCTCATTTGAAGATCTGCCAGATGACTGGGCCTGTCCAGTTTGCGGTGCCTCAAAAGATGATTTCGAAAAGGAATAATAATCAAAAATAAGAGAGGAGTACTATCGTGATTTATGGATTTAATGCAAACGAAATCTTTCAAATAGCTATTGAAATAGAGGGAAACGGCAAGCGCTTTTACGAAAAGGCCATGGAAATAATTGATGATCCTGATGTGAAGGAGCTTTTGGAATTCCTTGCTCAAGAAGAGGCAGAACATCTGAAGAGATTTACTGAGCTAAAAGCTCAATTGCCAAAAGAAGCTACTGAGGATACAATCTGGGATCCTGAACATGAAATGAACCGATACCTCCAGATGATGGCCGATATGCACGTGTTCAGATCGGATTTTGATGTGGAGGAAAAATTATCTCAACTGAAGAACCCTAAAGATATACTGAAAATCGGGATTCAGTTTGAGAAGGATTCAATAGTCTTCTTTCTTACCATGCAAGACGCTACTGAAGGGGAGAAGGGGCGTGAATTTATCGGTCAGTTGGTTAATGAGGAGAAAAAGCACTTGAGTAAGCTTTCTCTGGAACTCAGAAAGCTCACAGCTGACAAGAAATAAGCGCTGAGGAATTAACCTCTTCTTTGAGGCCTTTGTATATGGCCACTGGCCAAGCGAATGTTCACAATGCCTCCAGATGTTAAGCATAATGTAACATTTCAGACATAGGGACTGTTTGGGAATAGATTAAGGAGGTTTAAATGGATTTTCCTGATTTTTCTCTGGATACTTCATTTTTAGAGAAGGCAAAGGAGCCGGAACCAGAAGTTACCTATGATCTCCTCATCCTGGGAGGAGGTCCTGCGGC
>DAOVRY010000247.1 GCA_030633645.1 Pseudomonadota bacterium
GGTATGTCAAAGAATATGGCAGCTCCCCGGAGCTTATCGGCCCTGGCAACGACGTATCCATGTTCCAGACTTATATCCACGCCCATTGCAGAGAGGCCTTTTAGGTGGAAATCGATGGGCCGGGCACCGATAGCACATCCGCCAGGGAGGGAAATTTTCGCCTTTCCGAGCCGGGACAAAAGGGGGCCTAACACAAGAATGGATGCCCGCATGGTCTTGACTAATTGATAGGGAGCAACATGGCTATTCACGTCATCAGAGTTTAACCTGAGGGCTTGACCATTTTCCTCGAACACCACACCGAGGTTGGACAAGATCTTCTTTATCGTCCAAATATCTCGTAATCCCGGGATATTGTGTAAGGTATGCCACCCACCTGTCAGAAGACAGGCTGAGAGGATCGGTAAGGCAGCATTTTTTGACCCACTCAGTATTACCTCTCCATTAAGTGGAGTTCCTCCCTCGATAATGATTTTATCCATTGTTCTTTTGAGCCTTTACCATTCGATATTTTTTCCGGTAATCCATGAGGCGTGCCTTGCAACCAAAGGATTGGGTTGCATCTATAAGCTCCAGTGCCTGTTCTGTCTGGCCTGGATCCATCTCTATGAGAAGCCATCCGCCGGGCTTCAAATATTCTCCGCCCTCTCCGATGATTCGTTCGATAAAGTGCATACCCTGTTCATGCCCATCAAGGGCAATCCTCGGCTCATATGAACATACCTCTGGAGGTAGGGTGTGAAATGTATCAGCAGGGATATACGGAGGATTGGAGATGATCATATCAAAGGTAACAGGAGAGTTTGCAAAGGCCTGCCAGAGATCACCTTGGCAAAACGTTATTCTTTCGGAAACGTTATGGTGTTCCGCATTCTCTCTTGCCACAGCCAGTGCCTCAGAAGAGATGTCGCTCGCCCATAGAGCAGCACTCTCAATCTCTTTTGCCAGGGATACGGCTATCGCCCCAGATCCTGTACCCAAATCCAATATGGTTAGTTGACCGCTGGCACTGCCAGGCAGCAGATTGTCTTGCTTGAGCCTCAGTGCCTCTTCAACGAGAATTTCGGTCTCTGGTCTCGCGACCAAAACCGCCGGGCTCACCAAAAAATCAAGGGACCAAAACTCCTGATGGCCGGTGATGTATTGAAGGGGTTCCCGGTTTATGCGTCTCTTGATAAGGGAGCGAAAACCACTTATTTCATCGCTCCTCAATGGCCGATCGAATTCAAGGTATAATTCGACTCTGCTCTTCTTTAGTTGGTGGGACAGTAAGACCTCAGAGCAGAGCCGGGAAGACTCTATCTCTTTCTGTTTCAAAAACTCAGCGGTTACGTTCAAGATTTCCTGGATAGTCCATGTCTTTTGACTCATGACACCAGGTTTGCCTGAGCCTTCCCGGACTCAGCTTTGAAATGGGCTAGGAGGGGATTTAGAATGAGATCAAGTTCACCCTGCAGAACCCCATCGAGTCTATAGATTGTCAACCCGACTCTGTGGTCAGTTACCCTCCCCTGAGGGAAGTTGTACGTCCTTATCTTCTCACTCCTGTCTCCCGAACCCACCATACCTTTTCGATCCTCAGATACCTTGGATCGTTGTTCTTCCTCTTGCATATCAAGCAGACGGGATCTCAAGACCTTCATAGCCTTTGCCTTGTTTTTGTGCTGGGACTTTTCATCCTGGCAGGAAACCACCAATCCGGTAGGAACATGCGTAATCCTTACAGCCGAATCCGTAGTGTTCACGCTTTGGCCTCCCGGACCTGAAGATCGAAACACATCTACTCTGAGATCAGCGGGATCGATTGACACATCCACCTCTTCCGCCTCAGGCAGCACTGCTACAGTAACAGCTGAGGTGTGTATCCTTCCCTGGGCCTCGGTCTCCGGAACCCGTTGAACACGGTGAACCCCACTCTCATGCTTGAGTCTGCTATAGACGTTGTCCCCCTCTATCAAGGCAATAATTTCCTTGAAACCACCAAGACCTGTGGGGCTCTGGCTCAGGATATCTACTTTCCAGCCTTTTCTTTCTATGTAGTGGCAGTACATCCTAAAGAGATCTGCAGCAAAGAGCGCTGCCTCTTCCCCACCGGTGCCTGCCCTTATTTCGAGTATGATGTTTTTTTCATCTCTTGGATCCTTGGGAAGAAGCAAAAGCCCTAACTCATCTTCCAGTTTTGCTAACGCATGCTTCAAGCTCTCTATCTCTGCCTGAGCAAGCTCCCTTATCTCCATGTCAGGATCGCGGAGGAGACTCTGGGTATCTTTAATTTTCTCTCTTGTTGTTTTGTACTTGCGGAAGGTATCCACAAGAGGCAAAAGGCTCACGTGCTCCTTGCGGTATTTCTGGTAGAGGTTTTGTTGCTGAATAATCTCCGGCTTACTCAGTTCGTATTCCAGGGTATTGAGTCGTTTTTCTACCTCTTCAATCTGGGAGAACATGATCAATCGTTTTCTTATTGTTTCTTCTTTTTACCTTTGCTGTTTTGGTCAACCTTCTCATACTTCCGTCTGAATCGCTCAACGCGCCCCCTGGAGTCGACAATTTTTTGTTGCCCAGTAAACAGGGGGTGACATTGAGAACATATCTCGACATTAATCTCCTTAGCAGTGGAAAAGGTTTCAAACTCGTTTCCGCAGGCACAATGAACAATTGCCTTTTGAAAGGGTGGATGAATATCTTTTTTCATTGCTTCACTCTCCACTTATTAAGACTTAACATTATAGATTTTGAGAGAATGTTTTTGGGGCGAATAGTCCGCATAACATATGAGATCTTCGAATATCATCACCTCAATGGAAATGTCAAATGACAAAGCCCAAATGTCAAATCAAATTTTCACCCCGTTAGACAAAAGGTTTATAGATTGAATTTAGATCCCGATAAATCTTTACTTAAGGAAAGCTATAACTATCGGCTTAATACCTAACAGGGCAAGAATGCTCCAATGTCAAAGCCTTCCTATTTGGTCTTTGGATTTTGGCATTCATTTGGACTTTGAACTTTGGAATTTGACATCTGTTCCCTTATTGGTTCATTGACGCCAAAAACTCTTTATTGCTCTTTGTCCCTCTCATCTTTTCCA
>DAOVRY010000213.1 GCA_030633645.1 Pseudomonadota bacterium
ACCTTGAGCAAGGTTGCACTGAACTCATAGTCCGTGTGAAAGTCAGGCATGAACCATTTTACATGAGGATAATGGACAATGAACAAGATCATCGCCCTGATCCCATTTCTCCCCATCTCAGCGAGTTCAAGGAGGTGCTTTTTTCCTCTCTCTGTCACCGCATCTGGAAACATGGCCACACCATTTCCAAAGAGCGTACAGGCTTTTACCTCTAAATAGAGATCAGTTCCGTTTTCCTTCAAGAGGAAGTCGAATCGGCTTCTACCTTGAGAAATTTCTTTTCTTACTACCTCCGCGTTCTCTAGGGACGGAATTGATTTCCTTTCTATGAGATACCGGGCAACCTGATTGGTAAGATGGGTGTGGAGGAAAATAGGGAATCCCTTCCTTTGCACAGCAAGCACCGTGTAGCTCGTTTTTCTCTTTACCGGTTGGGCCCTATTTGAACCAGCATCTGATAAAAGATAGAGTGTCGCACCAGGTAAGAGGAGTTCCCAGAGCCTTCCCGGATTGGGAAGATGGGCATTAATTATCCCCAGTCCGTCAGCAATGCATCTCACAAGGAACCTGTTTGGCCGTTCAAGAAAAGTGGCCTTTACTGCTTGATTGAAAATTATGTGGAAATTTTTCATAGAATAGGGCTATCCGTACCGAGGTCGAGTCGACCAAGGTCCACTTGACACACGGTCGACTCTATCCTATATTGCCCTCTCTGAAAAGGAAGTTTTTCTGGCTGACAGGTAAATCGATACGCGTTACAACTCCGCCGAGACCAGGAGAATTGTACGCATAAAATTGGTCCAAGGGAACTAAATCAATGGCAATAGCTTTCGGGTTGCAACGATTCCTTCACGATATTAGATACCATCGGGAACGCTTCCGCCAATTCATTGGTATCTCCTTTGTAATCCTGGTCAGTGTTGCAGGTGAACCAAAGGAACTGTTGTTTTTTCCTGGTACAGTGCTGGTTTTCCTGGGTATTGCAGTGCGACTGTGGGCCTCAGGACATATTAAAAAGAACAAGGCCCTTGCCACCGATGGGCCTTATGCCTATGTCAGGCATCCTACCTATGTGGGCAATCTCACGTTGGGAGTTGGTTTTGCCCTTGCCTCCGGCTTATGGTGGAGCCTCCCCTTGTTTATATTTATCTTGTTTGCTTTTTATCCTCATGCCATCCACCAAGAAGATGAAAATCTTCATCGCATGTTTAAAGAGGACTGGGAGCAATGGCGCAAAAGAACACGGGCGCTCATTCCACGCCTTACCCCTTATCGGCCTGGACAAAGGGGAAGGTGGTCGTTCATACAAAGCTTGCGACATAACGGCGAGCCCATTATTGCCCTGTTTCTCCTGTTTTGGCTGTACTTCCTTTCCTTGGGTCTACATTGAACCCCCCAGTGGAACCGATGTTGAGAGATATAGATAACCTTACTGAAAGAGAGCTGGTTCAGTGGGTCAGGGGGAGCATTAAAACCAGATCGAACATTTTTTGACGCGGTTACCAGGGTTATGTGTATCTGTATGAAGACAAAGATCGGCGTCTAATCATTAAGGCTCCTATGGGGTGGGGATTAGGCAGACTCCTCCGCCGGGCCATGTTGCGCAATGAGTACAGGGTTTACTCCAGACTATCTGGAGTAGCTGGCGTACCCCGTTGTTACGGCCTTGTCGATGGGTGCTACCTCGTACTCGAATTCATCGACGGGGTGCCAGTCCGGAGTGCTCGGATTACCGATCGTGACGTGTTTTTCAAGGCCCTCTTGAACTTGATCAAAGAGCTGCACAAGGCTGGTGTGGCACATACTGACCTCAAGAAAAAGGACAATCTTCTAGTCGTAGAAGGACACACGCCTTATGTTATCGACTTTGGTGTGGCTGTCATCAGGAGATCGGGTTTTGCGCCTCTAAATCGCTATCTCTATGATCTTGCAAGTAAATTTGATTTCAACGCCTGGGTAAAGTTGAAATATGACGGCAAGTATGAAGATATGGTCGACGAAGACAGAACGTACTTCAACAGAACAGTCGTTGAGAAGGTATCGCGCTGGATTAAGGACACTTACCTGAGTATTAAGGAAGGTCTTAGGGGCGAGAGATAGAAATACCAATCCTCGGAGCCTGCAAAAGGCTGTCAGGCACTATGGAGCATTAGCGCTGAAATTGGATATTATAGAGGTCTCTATACCTGCCATTTCTTGCCATGAGTTCGGTATGTGTTCCTGACTCAACAATGGCACCATGCTCAAGCACATAGATTCGGTCAGCCGTTTTGATGGTATTCAGCCGGTGAGAAACAATAAAGATGGTCCTTTGGCCAAGGAGGTTCTCAATGGCCTTCTGGACAAGATGTTCGCTTTCTGGATCGAGGGCTGAGGCTGGCTCATCTAAAATCAGAATAGCCGGGTCTTTAAGAAGAGCCCGGGCTATGGCAATTCGCTGTCTCTGTCCACCAGAGAGCAGTGTTCCTCTATCACCAACAACTGTCTCATATCCATGAGGAAAGGCCATGATGAAATCATGAGCTTGCGCAACGAGGGCTGCATTCTGAATCTGTTCCAGTGTAGAGTGACCCCCATCATAATTGATATTACTCGCTATCGTATCGTGAAAAAGAAGGCTCTCTTGGCTTACAATGGCAATCTGACCTCTCAGGGACTCCAGCGTTACATCTCTGATATCCGTCCCATCTATACGTATCGATCCTGAGGATACGTCGTAGAAACGGGGAATGAGATCCATGAGGGTGCTCTTGCCTGCCCCGGTGGAACCGACAAAGGCCACCATCTCCCCTGCTTTAACGTTAAAGGAGACATCACGCAAAATTGATTCCCCCGGTTTGTAACAAAAATCCACATGAAGGAACTCTACCCCATTTTGTAATCTCGGCATGTTCTGTGCTTCAGGTCTATCTTGTATATCTGGGATGGTGCGCATTATGTCAAAGACCCTTGTGGTCGCACCCTGAAGCGTCTTCAAATTTACATTTATTTTGGCCAACTCTTTGACAGGAGCGTACGCTTTAGCGAATGCATAGAGCATGGCCATCAGTTCTCCTAAGGTATGATTGAAATAGATCTTTCCGATTATGAAGATGCCGGGGATGACAAGGAATACCGTTGAATCCATCATGGGCCCAATACCGAGCTGCCACCTGTTCCAGTGCATAACCTTATTGTAGAGGTTGTTGGCATGCTTTGTAAACATACCGGATTCATATTCTCCCCTGCAGAATCCCTTGATCACCTTGAGTAACAAGATAATTTCCTGGTAGCTTGATGTTACCTCGGCTGTGGCGTCCTGGACCCTGGTAGAGTGTTTTTTGACCTTACGGCCAAAAAGCCTGACCAGCACGACAATGATGGGCGTAATAGTGAAAATCAACAGGGTGAGTTTGAAATTCATCAAAAGCAGATACCCAACGAACACCAAGAGTGTTAAGGGTTGCTGCACGAGGCCAATAGTAATATTGCTTATAAACCCCTGCATTACGGTCAGGTC
>DAOVRY010000115.1 GCA_030633645.1 Pseudomonadota bacterium
AACTACTTTAAGGGCTTTTACATAGTCCCTGGCTGTTCCATATTTAACTGCCCGGTGACCGCTTGAGTTGGTGGACATCATACCACCTATTGAGGCAATTAGCTCGCTGCCAGGGTTAGGAGGGAACATAAGATTTTGTTTGGCCAGGGCTCTATTTAGGTCCATACAGATGACGCCTGGTTCTACCCGTGCATAAAAATTGTCCTTATTGATTTCCAGAATCTTGTTCATCCTATGGACATCAAGGAGAATACCGCCTTCTACTGGGAGCGATGCACCGGTTACGCTTGTCCCAGAACCCTGGACTGTAACGGGAGTTTTTTCCTGATTGGCCAGGCGCATAATAGAAGAAATTTGTTCTGTGGTTTGAGCGTAGACTACAACATCGGGTACTCCTACATGCACCGACATATCACGTGAATTACAAATACATTCCACGCGATCTGAAAATACATTTTTTTCTCCTACAATCTTTGCTATTTCGCTCGCTAGATCCATAATGATACCTCTTAGATTAGGTTATGGGTGTAGCTACTTTTTAGCTATAAAATAACTATAAATAAGACGGCGCTCGTGTGTCAAGTCAAAAGTGGGGTTTGTTGTGGTTCTACACTATGGTGTATTTTGGGCCTCCTCCCCCCTCTGGTGGCACCCAGGTGATATTCTCGAAAGGATCTTTTATGTCGCAGGTCTTACAATGGACGCAGTTGGAAAAATTCAATTTCATCGTGGGCTTACCTGTTTGCTCATCGATTTCTATTTCATAGACATTAGCAGGACAAAATCTTGTGCACGGGTTTTGGTATTGTTCCTTGCACGTGGTATAACAAATATTGAGGTCCGGTATCTTGAGATGGGCTGGCTGTTGCTCCTCATGGATTGTGCCTGAATAATATACATCCGATTCTTTGTCAAAGGTTCTGGTTCCGTCAAATTTAATGAGCCCTTTTTGCTCATCGGTAAGTGAATCAGTGCCGTAGAGATCAATTAGCTTTTTTTGATGGGCAAAATCAGGTTCAGCAGAGAGCCTTCCTTTCAAGATCCTGCCACCCAAGATATATTGGAACCCTGCTTTCATGAGGCCTAGCCATAAGCCTTTCTGAAATGCCTGATGAAAATTGCGCACCTTATAGAGTTCTTTCCCTATGTAACTTTTGTAAAGGGATGTTTCATAGTTTTCAAGCTGGGATGCAGAGAAGTCACCTTTAACAAGGGCCTGAAAAATCGTTTCTGCAGCAAGCATCCCCGATTTCATAGTGATATGAATTCCTTTGATCTTTTGGCTGATGAAGAGGCTGGCTGAGTCCCCAACAATGACCCCGCCGTCAAAGGCCATTTTTGGAATAGAAAAATATCCCCCCACAGGCGCAGTTTTTGCACCGTACTGGGTTATCTTGCCATCTCTTAATATCTCGGCAACGAAAGGATGGAGTTTGAATTTTTGGAATTCGAGATGGGGATCTAGAAATGGGTCTTCACAATCCAGGCCGGTTAACAAACCAACTGAGATCATGTTGTTTTTCATGCCATAGATAAACCCGCCGCCATAGGTGTTGGTTTTCAGAGGGTAGCCCATGGTATGTACTACCTGACCTGGCTGGAACCTTCCTTCAGGGACCTCCCAGACTTCTTTGACTCCGGCCACATAGGTCTGAGGGTTTTTCCCTTCGTCTAGGCCTAATTTCTTGATAAGGCCTTTTACTAAACTTCCTCTTGTGCCCTCACCAAATACGGTGACCTTTGCATGCAGATCGATTCCTGGTTCAAAATTTGACTTCTTGTTACCTTCTGCGTCTATTCCCTTGTCTCCGGTGCTCACGCCAATAACCGTATTATCTTCATAGAGTATCTCAGTTCCGGCAAAACCGGGAAAGATATCAACCCCATTTTCCTCAACCAACGTACCGAGCCAGCTGGTCAGCTTGGAAAGTGAGACGATATAATTGCCGTGATTATTAAGGGGAGGAGGCGTGATGGGAGATCTGATCCGGCCGTTTTTGGTCAAAAGGCAGACCTCCTCCTTGGTAACCTCACCTTCAACTGGAATCTCTTTTTCCAGAAAGTCCGGAATGAGCTCTTTGAGGGCAATGGGATCCATGATGGCCCCGGAAAGGCTATGTGAACCTATATCAGTCCCTTTTTCCAGGAGGGCGATCATGATTTCATCGAGTTTTCCCCCTTTTCCTTGTTGCTCAACCCTTTGGTTGTGCCGCTTTATGAGATTCGAAAGATGAAGCGCCCCACTAAGGCATGCTACACCTCCACCAACAAAGAGCACGTCTACTTCCATTATTTCTCTTTCTTCTTCCACCATTCAACCCTCCACACTGTTTTCAATTCATCACGGTAATCTTCTGCCCCTGTGGATTCTTGGTAGGCGAAATACTGAACGCAATAATCCACGTCTGTCTGTGTAATTCATTTCACTGTG
The DNA here is from genome assembly GCA_030633645.1 of Pseudomonadota bacterium. Taxonomy (GTDB): domain Bacteria; phylum Desulfobacterota; class DSM-4660; order Desulfatiglandales; family B25-G16; genus JADFWK01. The sequence goes on from DAOVRY010000115.1 coordinate 2,432, forward strand.
AGAAACTACGTCCTGGGGGTGCGGTCATGTTTCTGTGGCTATGCCGAGGGCGGGTGTCCCAGATGCTGAAATCCGAAATCGACTCGGCTGCTTTCGACGAGATCAAGCCCCGAAATCGACTCGACTGAGCTCGTTGCAGGCCTAATACCCCGCTTGTAGCGGGGAACAAATTCAAATCTCGAATGCTCAAATGACAGAAACAAACCGTCTGCATTGCAATCTCGAAAAGGAGTGGTGGACAATGCGGTTTCGGTCATTTGGATTTCGGTCATTTGATATTGTTTCGAGATTCGGCCTGCCCTGGCGTGACTTGAGCGGAGTCCCGACATGGTCGGGACTGGCATACCTCGGGATTGGAACCTATTGAACTCAACCGTTGCAAGCCAGGTCTAGGCCAGGGATTTCGCCTGCCCCGTTAAATGCCTTTTTCTATTTAACCGGGGTGCTTCGGATTTATACGTTCTACGGAGAAACGCCGCACGCACCCCTAAGGGGCGCTTCCTGAAAGACACATCCTCTGGGCGTGGATTCTTTACTCACACCCTTTTTGATCTTGGTCAAACTTTGAGAAGCCTTATAGCATGCTGCCTGAATTTGCTGCAAGACAATTTTGGGTGGTGACCGCTGAGGCACTGCTTTTTGCTTGACTGATCTTGAGTCCATGAGATATGTGGTACCGGATGAGGAGAGGGCCTCGCCGCAAATGGAATATTGACCTGCCTGGCACGACTTGCTTGGAATCCCGACATGGTCGGGACTGTGGTCGTTATAGTATTTCGTAAGTAAGCTCTTTTTGCTCATGCTTTGCAAGTCAGCCTGCCCTGGCGCAACGTTGTGAGGTTATTATATATGGGCTATTGGTTTTTCCAGAATTCAATATCAAACACCAAATTTGCAATGCCAGGTCTGGGCCAGGAGAGCGTGGAATGCTGGAATTATGGGTTAGAGGGGGAAGAATGTGTTCCGTCATCCCGTATGTATAGCTTGAATCCTTTTCAGCAAAAGAACTTTGCTTTCAATGACTCGTAAGGATTGCGAGATGTTGCATTATTGAGGGGGATATCATAATGGAAAGAACATTGGCTATCATTAAACCAGATGGAGTGAAGAGAGGTCTTATAGGAGAGTTAATTAGCCGATTGGAAAGAGAGGGTCTCATCATTGTGGCTCTTAAGATGATCTGGATGACAAAGGAGCAGGCCAAGGGTTTTTATAAGGTCCATGCAGGTAAGCCATTTTATGAGAGTGTTACAGACTTTATGTGTTCCGGTCCATGTGTGGTCATGGTTTTGGAGGCCAAAAGGGCTATTAATACCTACAGGAAATTAATGGGGGCTACCGATTATAAGGAGGCCGCTGAGGGCACTCTTAGGCGTGATTATGCAACGGATATCGAAAAGAATGTTGTACATGGCTCGGATAGCCCCCAGAGTGCTGCATTTGAGGTAGCTTACTTTTTTAATGAGTTAGAAATCCTGAAAAGATAACATCCTAAACTCGTTGTCCTCTTATCTTTACTAAGAATCACTTTATTCCTCTTTCTTGAGATCCTCTACCTCCTTTTTGAGGCTTTTCACCTCTTCCTTAAGCTCACCGGTATCTGGTTTTTCCTCGAGTTTGTCTTCACTTCTTTTGTCTTTCCACTCTTCAATGCCAAGATAGGTGGCTAGGGCACCACCTAAGATAAGCAAGATGGGTATCCCAGCCGCCAGGGCTTTAATGAAATATGCCCACCAGACAATAATACCAATGATGCCCAATACGAGAGCTACTATACCACCAACTAACGCTGCCATTTTTTTCCTCCTTACCTTTCTGGTTGTATTGGTGAAATTTTTTCCCCTTTTAACACAACAAGAATCATCATTCAAGAACTTAATTTCCTTTTCAAAGCCTTTTCTATGCTGCCTAAAGGAGTGTTGACAACTATTGTCATCTCCAAAGCCACGTGCCGTGGGCGTTGCTCCTTGGCAAGCATCTGTGAGACGCAAGATTTAACGACATCATAGATAGGTAATTATACACGGTGAAATAAAGAGAGTTTCCCCTTTAAGTGCTGCTGAGATACAGGATCACGTCATAGTGAAACCTAACCTATTGATTTTTAAGCTTCTTGCAGGGTATGGGTATCTTTTTTTTGGATTATGCCCCACATAGTTTAGATGAGTGGGCCCACCCGCCTCGCCTTGCTTGCATGGCGGGCAGGCGTTTCAAAATGGTTTATATAGATGGGGCCTATGATTCTAAGGCTTAGGGCTCAATAAACCATTTTGAATCGACCCAGTAAGGGGCCATGTTATAGGCCTGCCCTGGCGCGACGTAATTGGTACAAGATGGTATTGCTTTCATTATATCCAAGCGAAAACATTGAAATAAATGCATTGCATACCAGGTCTGGGCCAGGGGCATAATCCAAAAAAAAGATACCCATACCCTG
>DAOVRY010000242.1 GCA_030633645.1 Pseudomonadota bacterium
ACTTTAACGAGGCCAAAGCCAAACTGACCCAGGGTTCTTTTAGAGACAAGGAGAGGTTTTCGCCTATCTCTTTTTACCGATTGTTGATCTAATACTGACCGTCTTTTCACTCTTTGCCCACCACCTTTATCTCAGGAATCAGTTGGATGTTAAACACTTCCTTCACCTTGAATGTTGCCAGATCCATAAGGGCAACAATATCAGAGGCAGAGGACTTTCCGGTATTTACGATGAAATTGGCATGTTTCGGTGAGATCATTGCCCCCCCGATCACCTTTTCCTTTAGACCAGCCGCATCGATCAACCTGCCTGCATAACCGCCCTCTGGATTCTTAAAGATAGATCCAGCAGAGGGCATGTCCAAAGGGAATCTCTCTTTCCTCTGTTTAAGGTAAAAGACAACCCTTTTCTTGATGACCGCGGGTTTATCAAATCCGAGGCCCAGTTTTGCATTGAGGATTATAGCTCCTGGGGGCAAATCAAGTTCCCTGTATGTGAATGAAAGGCTCAAACGATCTGTGGTTTCCACAATTCCGCCCGCGGTCAGAACGGTTACCTCACTGATAACCTCACCGATCTCTTTGCCCCAACTGCCTGCATTCATGGCTACTGCTCCACCAAGGGTTCCGGGAATTCCTGCCATGAACTCCAATCCTGCAAGGCCCTTTTCTGCACAATATTCCACAAGTTTTTGCACCCTTAACCCTGCTCCCGCCAGAATACTTGGTTCCGCCACAGTGGAACCCTCAACTGAGGCAAGGGATCCATCCAAGATAATCGCCACCCCATCAAACCCCCCATCCCTCACCAGGAGGTTACTCCCACTTCCCATAACCAAATAGGGAATCCCCTCATCCGCGAGAAAGGCAACCATATGCTTCAATCCCCCTAGGTTCCCTGCTCGGTACATCGCCTCCACATTACCCCCAGTCCTGAATGTTGTGTACTTACTCGCAGGCACATCAAAAAGGATTGCCTCGCCTCCAATCTCTTTCATCCTCTGCTTGACATCAGCATCCATTTCAGTTACTTGGGTTTTTTGAGTTCTTTGAGTTTATTGGGTTCATTGGGTCTAAACCCAACAAACCCCTATTCATCTATCCTCTTAAGCAACTCTGTACCAACAAGGTGTATATCGCCGGCACCGAGGGTCAACACTACATCGCCTGGTCTCACCTCAGCGAGGAGGAGCGATATGACATCCTCTCTGGAGGAGCACAGGGTAACCGCTCGGTGACCATGATCTCTTATTCCCTGATAAATGGAACTACTATCGACGCCTGGTATAGGCTCTTCACCTGCCCCATAGATAGGGGTGATGATCAAAACATCTGCGTGATTAAAAGACACAACAAATTGGTCGTATGAATCTCTTGTTCTGGTATACCGATGAGGCTGAAAGACCACCACTAGTCTTCGCTCAGGCCAGCATTCCTTCGCTGTGTTGAGGGTTGCTGTTATTTCAGTGGGGTGGTGGCCATAATCATCCAAGAAAATTATGCCACCCTTTTCATCCTTTATTTCAAATCTCCGTTTAAGCACTCCGAGATTCTTCAGGCCCTCTCTAATGGAGTCAAAACCAATATCCAGCTCCATCCCTACCCCTACCGCTGCCAAGGCGTTCAACACATTATGGTCTCCAGGAATAGAGATAGTGATTTTACCTTTCAGACTGTTTTTAAAGGTAACAAGAAAACTCGTGCTAAGTCCCTCCTTGGATATCTCGGAGGCCCTTATGTCAGCCTGTGGATTCAGGCCGTATGTCAGATAACTCTTGGTAAGCTCAGGAATGAGTCCCTGGACCTCTTTGTCATCCAGACAGAGGATGGCCCGGCCGTAAAAAGGGAGCTTGTTGATAAAATCAACAAATGTCTTCCTGAGATTATCCATGCTCCGATAGAAATCTATGTGCTCATAATCTATATTGGTAATAACAGCCATGCTCGGGGAGAGAAGGAGAAAGGAACCATCACTTTCATCTGCCTCGGCTACCAGAAAATCACTATTCCCTAACCTCGCATTGGAACCATCCCATATGTTCAATCTCCCCCCGATCACCACTGTTGGGTCAAGACCACCCTGTGTCAGAATAGAGGCTATCATACTGGTAGTGGTAGTTTTTCCATGGGCCCCTGCTACAGCTATTCCGTATTTCAGTCTCATCAGTTCAGCCAGCATCTCTGCCCGGGGAATTACCGGAATGGATTGCTCCCTTGCCTCAACCAACTCCGGGTTATCTTCCTTTACTGCCGAAGAAAAAACCACAACATCTGCCCCTCCAACATTTTCGGGGTTATGCCCAAGGAATATCCGGCCGCCAAGATCTGAGAGATGTTCTGTCACTTCGGTTGTCCTGATATCCGAACCACTGATATGGTAACCCAGGTTAAGGAGGAGTTCGGCTATACCGCTCATTCCAATCCCGCCAATACCGACGAGATGTATATGCCTTATCTTTCCAAAGGTCGTCATCTCGTTCCTTATTTGTTGTTCATTGTGTTAACTTTGATGGACTCGTAAAAAGTCGAGTTTACCAACTTTAGACACTTATAAATTTAGGCATTTTAGGCACTTTTTATAAGTTCCAGCAACCCCTCAACAATGATTTCCTTTGCCCTTGGTCTGCCGGCTTTCAAGGCACGGGATGACATTTTCTTCAACTCATCTCTGTTTTGCATATAGGTTCTCACCTTGCCAGCCAAGCTGGTGCCATCAAGATCCCTTTCCAGAATCATATCTGCCCCACCACGAGCCACTAAAACCATGGCATTTGCCTCCTGGTGTTTATGGGCTGCATACGGGTAAGGTACCAGGATCGAGGGCTTCCCCAGGGCGGCCAATTCAGCGATCGTGGTTGCACCTGCCCGACTGATAACCAAATCAGCTCTCGCATACGCAGTAGCCATATCATCTATAAATTCTCTCACGTCTCCATCAAACCCGTTTGCGTGATAATCATCGCGTATCTGTCGGAAATCGTTCTTACCCGTTTGATGGATGACCAAGGGAAAGAGCCCTACTTTCTTCAATTCCTTCAGGGCAGATACAACCGCCCCATTTATGGCCCGAGCCCCCTGGCTTCCACCCGTAACCAAAATAATAAATCTCTCATGAGCTTCTCTGGTAGAGGGCTTCCCGTGCACCAGTTCGTCTCGTATCGGGTTGCCGCTGAGCAAGA
>DAOVRY010000078.1 GCA_030633645.1 Pseudomonadota bacterium
AACGATTACCGTTTTCTCTCTCGTATCTATCACAATTATCTAGCGAAGCTTTGCATCAAACCGACGAGTGGAGAAAAATCATATTCCATCAATTGAGACGAAGCGATGTTGGTTTCGTCTAAGGTTATACCGTTGCGCTGCTGGTTTCGTATGACGTTAACCGTTAACCGTTTCGAGCTGCGCAACCGCAACCGTTTTACGATCCCAATTATCCTTTGCGCTTTAGTGGTATTAGAAAAGCTTGACATAAATTTTAAGATCTTAGCTTATATAGACACCTAGAGGGAGGATACATCATGAAGAAGGTTCTTATAGTTGACGATGATGTTGATGTGAGGAAGTTTGTCTCAAAACTTGTTGAAAGAGCCGGCTATGCAGTTGTAGAAGCCAAGAACGGAGTGGAGGGAATGGGCACAGTAAGGGAGGATAAACCGGACTTAATCATTCTAGATATCTTGATGCCGAAACAGAGTGGAATCAGGATGTATCGCGAATTGAAGACCGATGAACCTCTAAAAGATATTCCCGTGATCGTGCTTTCTGCTATAGCCCCAAAGAGTTTTTTTCGCTCCCAGGAAGTATTGGCTGAATTTGCTGGTCAACCTATACCTGAACCTGAAGCGTATATGGAAAAACCAGAAGAACCTGAGGAACTGATAGAGTTGATGAAGAAAATTTTGGGATAACTAGAGCGAGGTGTATATCTCCTGGCAAAGACGGTGTTTTTCCTCACGTCTCCTGCCCTTCCCAGGAATTTCAGTGTTCACAAACGAGGTGCAATTCCTTTAATCCCCGACAAAACTGCCTCATCGACCCGCCCCTCTGGCGGGACTCTTCGCTCTAGGTGTCTATATAAGCTAAGATCTTAAAATTTATGTCAAGCCTGCCCTGGCGCGACAGGATTGTAACAAGCTATTGTCAACGCATCCCAATGGAAGTGCAGACTATTGATCTCTAATCCATGCGAGCCAGGTCTGGGCCAGGGTTTTTGGAATACTAAGTGATTCCTATTAGTTATCACGTGATGCCGGATGCTGGTCTCTAGACGCTAGATGAAACAAGGAACAAATTTTCTCTATATATCCAACATCCAACATCGAGTATCCAGTATCGCTTCGCTTCAAGTAGTGGGATTGTAATTCTTCTCAACTGGTCGGTTTGAGGCGAAGCTTCGCTAGTCAAATAAGTCCAGACACCCTCATCCCCCGGATTGCCTACTATCTGATCTCATTCATTATATCCAGTTATGGTGCTTGTGTTTGGCGAGGTGAGCGAAGGGGTCTCAAGGAGGTATGAATTCAGCGAGAATTTGGACTGTCAGCAACTGGTTACTTCACTCAGCAAATCTGGGGCGATATCATCCCGTAGCTTGCCGGTTTGATATTTTTTCGGATACTCACTTCTTCTATATTAAATGTCTTGGCAAGATCTGAAATTTGTGATTGGTCACTTGCAGTGTACTGGTGAAAATGATTGAGCGAGGAATGATAAACAAGGCGCAGCACCATGGTAAGAAATCTACAATCCTGTGAACGACCCCCTTCTTCACTTTTCCCTTGGCTAATTTTCTGTTTTGGATAAAAAAGTAGCCAAACTAACCGGAGGGACAACCTTCAGTCCGAAGAAAAAACGGGTAAAAGTCATGGAATTGAATAAGACTCAGAAGGAGATGCTAGATGGCAAAAAGGGGAGCGGTGCGCGAAAAGCGATGGAGATCCTTGTAGCGTATGGTGAGTGCTACAATGCGGAACGTTTGATCCCCATTACAAGCGTCCATATGGCCGGCAATTTCCCAGTGCTTTTGGATGAAGGCATTGAATGGCTGGAAGACCTGGCTCAGGATGGAACAAAGGTATCGGTCTATACCACCAAGAACCCTGAGATGTTTGACTTCGAAGAGGCCGAGGAACTCAGAATTCCCAAGATTTACCAAGTCAGACAGAAAAAAATAGATACCGCTTTGAGATCTCTCGGGGTAACACTCACCTATTCCTGCCACCACTATTTGGTGGGAAATGTCCCTCGATTCGGGGATCATATTGCATGGGCTTCCTCCGGAAGCCAAGTGTTTGCCAACTCCGTAATCGGGGCCAGATCTAATAGGGATGGAGATCACGTTGCCCTGGCCGCGGCGATCACCGGAGCTATCCCTGAGTGGGGGTTGCACCTCGTTGAAAACAGGAAAGGAGAAATGCTCATCGATGTAGGCCCATTGAACCTTGATGAGTACGACCCGGCTGATTACAAGGCTCTTGGTTGGTACTTGGGAAAGATGGTGGGAATGAAAATTCCTGTATTTGTGAACCTGCCCCCCGATATGCAGATAGAAGAGGTGAAGGGTCTCCTTTATACTCTGACGGTGACCGGGGCTACAGGGCTCGTCCATCTGGTGGGCGTCACGCCAGAGGCCCCTACCCTTGAAGCCGCCTTTGGTGGCGCTCCCCCTTCTTCCCCTGAGATCATCGCATCCCAGGACAAGGTTGACAAGGCATACATAGAGATATCCAGCAGTTCAGATGAAAATGTAGACCTTGTCATATTTGGTTGTCCTCAGTGCAGTATCCAGGAAGTCCAGGAAATTTCGAACATGCTTGAAGGCAAAAAGCTGCATCCTGAAACGCAGCTGTGGATTTGCACATCTGCTTGGGTCAAGACTTTATGCAAAAGGATGGGCCTGTTGGACAAACTGGGGTCTTCCGGTGCCCGTGTCGTAGCCGATGTGGGCGCAGCGGACGGTCCGCATCTCTACCTCCGGGAACAGGGCATTCGAGTGATTGCTATGAACTCTGCGAGGGGAAGCTATTATGCTCACAACCTTTTTGGCATGGATACGTGGTTCGGCTCCACCCGGGAATGCGTTCAAACGGCTATATCAGGAAAATGGAAGGGGACAAGATGAAGATCAAGGCTAAACCTGTGACCACAGGGGTTGCGGAGGGACAGGCTATTGTCTCGCGTATGCCCATATTTTTTACTGGAGGTATGGACCCTAGCGCTGGGATTATTAGAGAGCCAGGGCATGATCTGGAGGGTCAGAGCGTGGCGGGTAGGATTCTTGTCTTTCCCAGTGGTAAGGGGTCAACAACTGGTTCCTGGCAGTTCTATGCAGCGTACAAGCGCGGTAGTGCTCCAAAGGGAATCATCAATGTCAAGGCAGAAGGCGTGGTAGCCGTTAGCGCAATTATTACGGGCACACCTATGGTGCAGGAGCCGGAGAAAGACCCTTTCGAATTCATAGAGAACGGTGACCTCGTAAGAATCGATGCAAATGAGGGAATCGTAGAAGTTGAGAAAAAACAACGTAAGTGAAAGGAGGTGAACAAGGGCTTCGACAAAAGACATCCGGAAAATTTTAGCTGGATATATGATGACACATTACAAGTAAGGAGGTTTCCTATGAAATGCAAAAGAATGTTTTTCGTAGCATTCGGTCTTGCCCTATTAACCTTTCTAACGGTTTCACCGTTTGTTTCGGTCACTGAAGCCGTATCCCAAAAACCGATCAAGCTCAGTTTTAGCACCATGTTTCCGCGCGCGGTCTTATCCCCGATTTAAATATACCCCTTTATCCACGATCTAGGAAGCCCCCCCTTATAATTGCTATTATTCAATCCCGAAGAGAGAGAAAGATATTATTCCTTCAACTGCCACAAAAAGGTATCCCGATTTTGTCCGCTCAGGTATGGATCGGGGCTATAAAAATCCATTGGCCGAGCTTTCCCACTCACCTATTGTGGGAAGCAGGGAATTTGTAGCCGAAATCAAAGATAAGTTTCTAAGGAAAAAACAGCCGGACAGGGATCTTCCGGCATTAAGAGAGCTCTCAAGCACACCGGAGCTGGATTACATCGAAAAAGCAGTCGATTCAGTGTTGCACTCAGAGGAAAACCTGGCGCGACAGGTCAAATTGCATTTGTATCATCGCTACAGCTCAATGAAACTAAGGGAAATTGGAAACCGATTTGGTATAGGACAATCAGGAATAACTCAGGCGAGTCGGCGGATCGGCATAAAGGCAAGAGAGGATAAAAAGCTTAAAAAGACTGTTAAAACGATAGAGATGAAAATCACTTTGTCAATTATGTGAGGGGTCACCCCCTTTGTTTTCACTGGGTGGAGCCAATGCCAGTGATAGATGGTCTGATAGTATCAGGCTGCCCTGATACCTGCAAGGACACTGTGAGAAATACGGCCGGCAATATAGGTGATCCGCCGGGTTACGACGTAGGTGCCGATGATTTTACAGGCGATGCTGGCAAGAACCCCGGTTAAAAGGGCATACTGGAGAAGCGTCTGTTGCTGTTGCTCAGTTAAGTTGCACCCCTTTCTTTTACAAACAAAAGGGGAAAAACAATATCGCTTACACAACAAGGTATCCATACAGCCAAGAATAAAAATATAAAGATCCCAATGTAAAGAATCATATTCAGATTGTCTCCTTGTGCCATAATCATATGGAAAAGTGATGCCCAAGTGCTTAAAAGAACATGGCCTGCATGAGGAAATTTGGTAGTAGGTCTAAAATAGGAGATAGAGATTCCTAGAAAAGCCAGTGGATTTACGAGCCACCATTTTTCAACAAAACCGATATGAATCTCCCTTTCAGGCATGTTCAGCAAGATCTCGCCTAAGAAAGGGATTATGGAATCACTTATAGTAGCTATGCCTATAGAACCCGTATAGCCTATGACTAGCAGAGCCGGAAGAGTATATCCGCCGCTCATACTCCTATATCTGTGGATTTTGAAAATTGAGGAGGTGACTAATGCACTTAATAATACGTGGATGGGGTGGAGTATGTAGAAGATGGTGTAAGAGGTATGGGATGGTAGCTGAGAAAATAAAACCATAGCAATTATTCCGGTTAAGGCGCCAAAGAAGGTGAAAGGAGCGTGGTCTTTTAATTCCTTGCTTATTTGTTTTAGCATTTGCTTCCCGTTTTATTTAATGTGGTAAATTGTAACTCAACATTGTCCCCTCAAGCATTGGGACAAAATGCTGTCTTAACCACCCCTTTATCCCCTGCTTGTAAGCCTGTCTCAAGAAGAAGGCTAAATCCCTTATCAATAACGTGTATGCCCCCAGAGAAATATCGATGGAGTTCCCCTCCGAGCCTCCTATCGATTACCGCCAAAAACGATTCCATCCTAGGTTTGCTAAGGCCCCATTCTCATAGACATTTGCTATGTGCTACCCATTTGGCATATGAGGATACGTTCGCCGCAGCGCTGGCACCGTTCCATAAAATGGTTCTCCGCGAAATCGTCCCAGTGGCGTTTCTGGTTTGGGCTCAAAATACCCGTGCCGTTGCAGAGCGGACAGACGCTCTCAAGTGCCGAAAGGATTGCCCTGCGGATAAATTCAGAACGATTGGGAAGGTCCTTAATGAGCCTCGACAGATCTTCATCTACCTTGAACGTGATGATCTCGTGCTTTCTTCTCATAGCCTCACCATTCTCATTTACACGGCAATTGTATTATGACGTATTACCAGTGTGAATTATTGGTATCGTTCAAAGTGTTGACATGAACTATAGTGAGTAGTCGTTTACATTCTAAAAGAGGTCATGGCTGTTTTTGAAAGGCGATATCTCAAAAAAATTCCACCGGGTCTTGCAGTGGTCAAATATGTGGGGTTTACACC
>DAOVRY010000062.1 GCA_030633645.1 Pseudomonadota bacterium
GACCACCTGCCGTGGCACAGAGAGGATCTTGATTCTGTCGCCCGATCTTAACTGATAGCTGGGCTTTTTTCTCTCGCCGTTAACGGTTATTGCGCCAGCCCTGATGAGGCTCTGAATTCGGGCCCTTGATAAATCAACCTTGTCATTATCAGAGAGAAATCTGTCAAGCCTTTGATCCAAGGCAGGCGATGAGCGATCAACGATTACCGTTTTCTCTCTCGTATCTATCACAATTATCTAGTACCCTGAACCTCCTATCCATCAGAGGTTTGTATAGAGATATTCAACTGGATATCTCTCTCCACATCCTCTTCCTTCATATTTTTGGCAAGGGAAATCTCTTTCACCAGCAGACTTCGGGCTGTATCCAACATCTTTCTTTCCCCGAAGGATAGTTCCTTATCGTGCTGGATGGTAGTTAGATCGCGATAGACTTCTGCAACCTCAAAAACAGAGCCACTTTTGATCTTTTCCATATAATCTCTATACCGTCTGTTCCATGTCTGATTGTCATCGACACACATATCCGTCTCTTTCAGTATAGAGAAGACCTTTGATACTTCATTCTGGTTTATTATCTCTCTTAAGCCCACGTGAGCGGCGTTTGACGACGGAATCATGATGATCATGTTGTTCTCAAGTATTCTCATGACATAGAAATTTTCCTGGCAACCTGAAAATTTCCTCTTTTCGATTCTCTCAATAATCCCAACACCGTGTGCTGGATACACTGCCAAATCCCCTATTTTAAACATTATAACCTCCTGTTCCTATTAAACTACGTGGTCGGCATTTCGATCAGGAAAATTGTCTGTTTTCTAAACAAGGCAGCTCCGTTGAGATTTGCATATGTTTATCCTAACCGGGATAAACCGAAATTGGGGAATTACGGATTCAGGAATTACCGAATTGAAAACAATCTCCTTAATCTAATCTCTCGATCCCTGAATCCCTAAATCTTATGGCCAAAAAGGCTTTCCCGGGAGAAAAAATTTTGACCATTTTGCCCGCAATCCCATTTGCAAGGGACAAAGAACAAACCATTCATAGGTAGCGCAGGTGCAATTGCCAGAGGGACAACCGACATCAGTTTGATCAAGATATTCATTGCCGGACCGGACGTGTTCTTAAATGGATCACTTACGGTATCGCCAACCACAGCAGCCTTATGGTTATCACATCACTATCTCTGCCTAATAAAGTTTTGTCTAATTCTATTTATTCTAAAGCATGCTACTAGATTACATTACAACTCTTCTTCCGAAATTCTCATCTTATAAAACGAACGATAGATGAAGATTAAAGAGATCACGAAAAAGATAGAACCAAGTGTCCATCTCAGTGTACTGCTCTGAATGGTGACGGCAATTTGCACAGCCAGCACGCCAAAAAGTGTTGTAAACTTAATAACCGGATTAAATGAGACCGCAGTGGTATCTTTATATGGGTCACCAACGGTGTCGCCCACAACCACGGTTTCATGTAGGCTGGTGCCTTCTTCCCTTAAGTCCACCTCGACTATCTTCTTGGCATTATCCCAAGCGCCACCTGCATTAGCCATATAAATTGCCTGGAAGAGCCCAAAGAATGCGATCCCAATCAGATAACCGATGAAGTAGTAGGGATTGAAGAACGCAAGCGCCAAGGCCATAAAGAAAACCACAACAAAGATATTTATCATCCCCTTCTGGGCATACATAGTACAAATCCTAACTACTTCTCTGCTGTCTTTAACACTTGCGCTCTCTGTGTCCAAATTAATATGCTTTTTGATAAAGACAACTGACTGGTAGGAACCGGCTACCACCGCTTGCATAGAAGCACCACTAAACCAGTAAATAACACCACCACCCGCTAGAAGACCGAGGATGACTTCCGGCTGAACCAGACTCAACTTTGCTACAACATCACCAAAAAGATGCTCCAAAAGGATAATGATCCCAAAGATCAGGGTAGTTGCACCAACAACCGCCGTTCCGACCAGCACCGGCTTCGCAGTAGCCTTAAAAGTATTCCCTGCCCCGTCCGCCGATTCAAGGTAGTGCTTTGAGTTTTCAAAATCAGGTTCAAAATCAAAATCTTTCTTGATCTCTTCTTTGATATTGGGGAGGTTCTTGATCCTTGAGAGTTCATAGATAGACTGAGCGTTATCGGCAACCGGCCCGAAACTATCAACCGCAATAGTTACCGGCCCCATACCCAGAAAACCGAAAGCGACCAGTCCAAAGGCGAGGACGGGTGCGGCAAAAACAAATTCAGCAGGCATAACCGCAACCATTGAGGGATTCTTCGATGCCAGATAGGCAATGAGCATTAGAATAAGTATGATTAGCCCCTCCCAAAAGGCAGAGAAGTTACCGCAGACAAGACCGGAGAGGATATTAAGAGGTGCCCCACCCTGACGACTGGCAGTAACTATTTCTTTAAGGTGCTGGGCATTTGTGCTTGTAAATATTTTGGTGAGCTCCGGTATCAAAGCGGCTGCAAGGGTACCACAACTAATGATGACCGAAAGTACCCACCATAATGAACTGTACTGAGAGGCAAGTTCTGAAAGGAGAATGTAACTTATAACAAAGGTGAGAATAATTGAGATTATGGAGGTCAGCCAGATTAAATTAGTTAGAGGCTGTTCATAGTTAAACTCTTTTTTCTTGCCATAAAGAGCTTTACTGATTTTGGCATTCACAAAATAGGCAATAAGGGAAGTCAAGATCATTATGATACGCACGACAAAAATCCAGATGATGAGTTGACCACAGATTACCGGTTTGGTAAACAATGCCAATGCCAAAAATGCGATTAAGGCAACCCCTGTCACACCATAGGTCTCAAAACCATCTGCTGTCGGCCCCACACTGTCGCCCGCATTATCCCCAGTACAATCGGCGATCACCCCCGGATTTCTTGGATCATCTTCAGGTAGGTGAAGAATGATTTTCATCAAATCGGAGCCAATATCAGCAATCTTGGTAAAGATACCGCCGCAAATCCTCAGAACGCTTGCACCCAGTGATTCTCCGATAGCAAAACCGATAAAGGCAGGTCCGACCAGCTCTTTCGGTACATAAACAAGAATGCCTATCATAAAAAACAGCTCCCAACTAACCAGGAGAAGACCAACACTCATGCCCGACCTGAGAGGAATACCCACAACATTATATGGGATACCACGAAGGGAGGCAAATGCTGATCTTGAATTTGCTACGGTATTGATTCGAATCCCAAACCAGGCCACGAGGTAAGAGCCGAGGATTCCTAAGACCGAGCAGCCAAGGATAATAAGAACACTGGTCATAGGAGCACCCTCCAACCCTTTAAAATAATAAACCATACAAATAGCGATTAGTATCCAGACCGCTAACAGAAATTTACCCTGCTGAAGTAAATATGTCTTGCATGTCTGCCAAATAGTCTCAGATACTTCAAGCATCGATTTGTGGGCAGACAGATTCTTGGTCTGTATATACTGGATAAGACCAAAGATCCCTCCGATTACACAAACTAGAAATCCCCAATACATAAGTGTCAATCCGCTGACAAGGTAGCCAAAGACACTAAAAGTTACATTGGATAAATCTGGCAAATTGATATCTGCTTCTCCTGCAAATGCCATCGGTGTCACTAGAAAAAGCATAGCGCCAATCGTTAACAAAAAAGATAATAGTCTGCGTCTGCATCTGTCTGTCCACATCATTTAAACCTCCTCCTCAAAATTGGTTACAATTACACTACAATATTTACCCATCGCCATTTGACTAGCAGATGGAATAAACTTTAGTCATCCGTTCACTCTCCTGCCAACGATCCCTAACTAAGCTGCATAAACAACTAAACTTCGGATTACCTTTCCACCTCCTTCTCCTGCATTGTCAAAGAATTGAATTTGTTCATCGCCGATTCAACACCATCCATAATGAACAGTTCAATGGCCTCTACTACTGAATAAAGCATGTCTTTGATGGGTTTTTTTTGATCTTCATAGGGCGGGCTCAAAACAAAATCCTCAATTGGTTCATTATATCGAGGGCGCCCTATACCGATCCTGATTCTGTTGAACTCATTCGTCTTAAGATGAAAAATTACAGACTCTACCCCATGATGACCTCCTGCACCTCCTCCACGGACAATCTTGAGGCGACCAGCATCTAAATCAAGGTCATCGTGGACTACCAGGAGGTTCTTGACCTCAGTCGTGTAGTAGTCAAACAAATGCTTAACAGAGACACCAGATAGATTCATAAACGTTTGTGGACTGGCCACTATTATCTTCTTCCCATGGTAATTGGTGCTTGAGCTTAAGGCTTGAAAACGTCGATCAGATAAATGAAGGCCCAATTGTGAACAGAAAAGATCAACCGCCTTGAATCCAAGGTTATGCCTCGTATTGTGGTATTCTTTACCTGGATTACCGAACCCTACTATCAGATATGTGTCCTCAAGATTCCTCTTCGCTTTTTGGTTCCTCACCTTCAACTTCTTCCACTTCCTCTTCCTCTACTTCCTCTTCCTCGGCGGCTATAGTCGGGGCAACCACGGTGACGATGGTAACATCCACATCCTCAAGTGATTTCAGCCCCGAAGGAAAAGAAATATCCCCAATATGGAGTGACTGTCCGATATCAAGGCCAGACACATCAACATCTATTTTGTCCACCAAATCATCTGGCATGCATGATACCTTTACCTCTCTGCGAGTATGCTGCAAGATGCCTCCCTCACTGACTCCTATAGGTGTATTTACCAGATGTATAGGAATATCTACCTCTAGTTCTTTTATTAGGGATATCTCGAAAAGGTCTACATGGAGATAATCTCTCTTAACTGGATCCCTCTGTATCTCCTTAATCATGACCTTTTTGGATTGCCCTTTTTTATCGGAATCTATCCTGAGATTAAGAAGAACACTTTCAGCAGATCTCCCTTGAAGGGCCTTTTTTAGCTCGGTGAAATCTAAGGTGAGCATGATGGGATCAATCTCTGGTCCATAGAGGATAGCTGGAAGTTTGCCCGCGCTTCTTATTTTTCGAGCAGACCCCTTACCTGTCTGGGTCCTTATCTCAGAGCTTAATTGCATAGTATCCATATTGTAACTCCAATTATTAAACAGTATAGGGATTTCCTTTTTTGCCTAATGATTTCCATATCGTACCATTAATCGCACCAACCAAACGATTCTGGATACTGGATTCTTGATACTGGATAAACATACAATCCGGCCTCATACATCCAGCATCCCCGCCCGCCTCGCCTGAAGGCGAAGCCGACCCGCCTGCCAGCGCCTGAAGCGCAGCTGATGGCGGGCAGGTGGCGGGCAGGCAGTATCAAGCATCCAGCATCAGGTCCGCACCGAAGGTGCGATATGTTCACTATCAATACCAGAAAAGCTTTCTCAGCAGATCAAACAAATAGTGAACTGACAGACTTTGAAAAGAAAACCCTCTTAATGGCCTCTCCTAGGATTTCCGCCACGGAAACAACCCTAATCTTTGGGCACGCCGCGGCCTTTTTGTTGAGCGGAACCGTATTGGTCGTGAGCAACGTCTCAATAGGCGAGCCCTCTATCTTTTTTGTAGCGTCACCAGAGAGGACTGGATGAGTGCAGCAGGCATAAACCTGTGCAGCGCCATTTTTCATTAATGCCTCAGCAGCTTGAACAAGCGTGCCACCAGTATCAACCATGTCATCAAGAATGATGGCTGTTTTTCCTTTTATATCCCCAATTATGTTCATGGCCATAGCAACATTCGGTTCCTCTCTTCTCTTATCTATTATGGCCAATGAGGCATTGAGCCTTTTGGCAAAGGCCCTTGCCCTTTCCACGCCACCAGCATCCGGGGATATTATCGACAGACTGCCATCAAAATGCTTCCTGATGTAGCTCAAAAGAATCGGTGCTGCAAACAGATTATCCACAGGAATATTGAAGTAACCCTGTATCTGCCCAGCATGGAGATCGATTGATATCACCCGATCCACCCCAGCAACGGTTATTAGATCCGCAACGAGCTTAGCGCTTATCGGAACCCGTGGCTTAACCTTCCTGTCCTGCCGAGCATA
>DAOVRY010000018.1 GCA_030633645.1 Pseudomonadota bacterium
AGCCAGTTGACCTCCATTACCGATTTCAGGGAACTTCTGAAAAGAATAATGGATAACATCTTTCGGCTTATTGATGCTGATTATGGTTTTTTGCTCCTTACGGGAGATGGAGAAAAAGATCAGCTCACTCCTGTGGTAGTCAAGCATAAAGATGACAAAGAAAAAGATAAAGAAACACTAAAGGTGAGCCGCACTATCATTGATAAAGTAATACATGATAAAGAGGCTATCCTAACATCAGATGCTATGGCCGATTCCCGATTTGATGGTTCCAAAAGCGTCTTCCTCCAGAAAATCAGATCAGCTATGTATGCGCCACTCTGGAGAAAAGATACCGTTATTGGTGTGATCGGACTCAACAGTGTAAGGTTCGATAATCAGTTCACCCAGGATGATCTCAAGCTCCTTGAGGCCATTGGAAGCCAGTCGGCCATGATACTTGAACAGGCCAGTCTTAACGAACAGATACGGGAAGAAGAGATTCTGAGAAGTCGTCTTGAGAGATTCCTCTCTCCTCAGGTAGCAGAAATGATCGCAACGGGAAGCCAAGAGACCATAGACAATGTGATGGAGCCCACGGAGTTGACAGCAACTATAGTGTTTACAGACATAATTGCCTTTACTCAACTTGCGGAAAAGATTCCTCCCCGAGAAACAAATATGATTCTGAACCAATATTTCTCTATGGTAACAGACATTATTTTCAGGCATAATGGCACCCTTGACAAATATATAGGGGACGGACTCATGGCGGTCTTTGGGGCCCCCATGGAAAGCCAAGATGATGCTGAAAGGGCAATTCTGGCAGCCAAAGAAATCAGAGAAAAACTGGCAGCAATGATGGCCAAAAAAGAGGATCATACAAGGAAATTCGACATCCGTATAGGAATTAATACAGGGCGGGTCGTTGCAGGAAATATTGGATCACCCAGACGGATGGATTACACGGTTATTGGAGACCCTGTCAATATTGCCTCACGATTAGAGTCAATTGCAAAGCCAAATCAGATCCTTATCGGAGAGGAAACGTACAATGCTGTCGGAGACAGATTTGAAATAAGGAAAATCGGCCCACAAAAGGTCAAGGGAAAGAGTGCAGAGATAATGGTTTATGAGGTTACATAGACGCCATCAACGCTCTGCCAGCTATCTCAATATTCCTTTTTTAGATCTTCTACCTCCTCCTTGAGGCTTTTCATCTCGGTCTTAAGCTTGCTTATATCAGCTTCTTCGTGAAATCCACCTCCGCCCTTTCCGCGAATATAGGTAGCCAGGTTCTTTCTTAATAGGGCGTATTCATCGGTCAGGCTTTTCAATCGTTCATTGGCCTCTGTTTCATCCCTTTCTAATTTGCTCATTCTCGATTTCAGATCCGCTATATCGGTATTAACAACTACGCATTCCTTGGATCTCCTATCACCTGCCTGGATAGCATAGGCACTTGCCAGAACATACCGCGGCTCCCCTTGGGCTGAATAGTATTTCCATTCTTCTCCCGTACACGTTGCCCCTCTAAAAGCCTTTATCACCATCTCTCTAAAGGATTTCCTGACAGATTTCGCAACCAAGGTCAAGGGGCTTTTCCCTGCCATCTGAGAAAAAGAATAGCCAAAATATTTCTCGCAAGCCTTGTTCCAGAAGTCAATTCTACCAGTGGAATCAATCGCAAAAATAGGATGCGGTGAACGTTCAAATGCCTGTTTGAGACTATCATGCAATGTGTATTTTTTTCCCGAAAGATTCGCCACATTCTGTATCGTCTCTATAGCACCTTTTGTTGAGCCGTTTATGTCAACAATAGGGGCAACGGTTACGATTGCCCGAATACCTTCTTGAATAGCAGGAAAATGCATTTCCATCTGAAAGGCTCCACTGTCAGTCTTGGATACAATAGATTCAGAGAATCTTTCCTCTATAGAATCTGGCTTCTCTATAATGATGTCAGCCAGACTCCACCGGTCATCTGCATATAAGGCATTATGGGCCTTTTTGCCAGCCATTGCTTCTTCCGGGATACCTGTCATCTCTTGCAGTGCACGATTCCATTGAATAACACGATGTCCCACATCTATCACAAAGGTAGGGAGAGGAGATGCTCCGATGATGGTATCAATATACCGTTTTGACTCAACAAGGGTGCGGGATTTGTTACCCACCCTATCAGCCACATCATCTTTTTCCTTTTCGTACAGAAAGCCAATGACAAGGATCACCAAAAGTCCTGACAAATAGGCGCCCAGGGAATAGGCGGGTGAAATATCAAAAGGTATCAGGTTTGGAAACTGGTATCCGCTTCTAAACAGATGGATTGCCGCGCCTGTTTCAACAAATATTACCGTCGTCCAGATGGTCCCTCCGAGATAGCCTGTAATGAAAATAGCCATCAGGATAAGGACAGCATTCCATATCCAGGATAAGAGCATCAAACTCCCTACACTCATGCCGCCTGTGTTCCATTTGATGACCAAAAGGGTGGCCCAAAGGATGAAAAAAGCAAAATTTCCAGAAATGTTAATATTTTTGGTCCATCTGAGAAGAAAAATATCCGAGAGGCTTAAGAGAGCCGCTATGATGGTAACATAGAAGAGAAAATCAGCCCCGATGAAAAAATAGAAGATTCCTAAGACAGGTGCACCAATGGTAAGAATCAGGAGAAATAAATTCAGAACCTCAACCCTCTTTATAGGCTCCAAATCCGGGGATTTTATCCCGCTGGTAATGAAATTGTTAAAGAGAGGTTTGAGGTTCATGTCTACCAGTGGATATTACGCGCATGGTTAAGGAGATGAACATGACCGAGTGGTAATGTAATGATCAGGAAAGATAAGAATCTACCTCGTGCATTCCCGTGCTTGCATAGCGTAACGAAAAATAATCAATTATGCCTAAAATGCGGTTGGCCCCGTTATTTTTCCCGTTTTATCAACAGTTCCTTTGATCCGTGGCACTCCGGGGAAAAGGTTAAAGTTCCCGGCAGATGTTATCTCTACCGTAGCTGGTGATCCAGCGGTGTCAAGGTTGTTACGATACACACGAAAGTCAAGTAAATGACCGACCGGAATAGATACCTTCAGTGCATCTAATGCCCTTTGCTGATCGGCTGGGGAGGGGTCAGCACCATTGTTCCAAACCCGGATTTCATTTTCCAGCGCTTTCGGAAAGAATTCGTCATGGCCCAAAAAATAGATGATCTGTGCCTCAAGAAGCTGCTTCATCATTACAGTGGCTTCAGAGCCAACGGTCCGCTCTCGGTATTTCGTTAGAAATCCAACTCCACTGGCAGCCAAAATACCCAGAATGGCTATCACCACCATTAACTCTACTAACGTGAACCCAGCCTGTTTTTTCATTTGGTGCCTTCCTCTGATGGAGCAGTGTACTCAACACCCTTTGAGGTCAAAATGACATTCATTTCGCCTGGCCGGGGACTCGCAAGAGACAAACGATAGCCTGTCTGTGGATCCAATTGATACAATAACTGCTTCAGATGGAGGATTTGCTCCCCTCGCAGTGATAGATACCCGGGGATGAGATCGGTGAGCGTATCAGGATACTTATTCCGTTCGTAATGAGCATAGCGCTTGATGGCACCGTCGACCATAAACAAAAGCACCCTCCCCTGTTTACCATAATCCACCGTGGCTATTGTGGCTGGTAACTCCTGGCCACCGAAAATGATATATCCCCACATCACCAAGATCAAAACAGAGGAAACAATCACAAAGTACCGAAAAGGACCCCATCTCTTTTTTTTCTTCTTTTCCTCCTGTTCCCGCTTCTCCTTAATAGAGGTTCCGATCTCAGAAACAGACTGGATCATGGCACACTGAAAACAGAGATAGTTGCCAGGTTTAACCTCTTCAGCGCATTCTTTGCACAGAGGAGCATTACAACTGGCACAGAAAAACTCTGCCTTACGCTCAGGGTGGTATTTACACTGCATTTACATTCCTCTTCTGTGGATGGAGGTGGAAGTTATAGGGAAAAATAAAAGAAGATAAGCGAATAGTCAAGAAATAAATACTTGGGTTTAGGTGGGAAATCTCTAACCCTCAGCCTCTAAATTATTTCTACAGTAAGGACATACCACCCACTCTGGCTGCACTATCCGTTTACAAGAGCTACATGAAGGAACTAATGGCTTTTTGCAATAAGGGCAGTCCTTGAAATCCAAGCTCACTGCTTTTCCACAACTCGCACAAATGGTCGTCAATTCCTCCTTTTGGTGCACCGCCTTCAGAACCTCTTCTACGGTAGTTATTCCCTCTTTTATCTTATCCAGACCCCTAATGCCGAGGGTGGTCATGCCCAATGCCATAGCCGCTTCCCTCACGGTATCGACCGAGGCAGAAGAGTGAAGGAGTTCTCTTATCTTGGCATTCATAACCATTGTCTCTTCAATAGCGGTGCGCCCCTTATAGCCCGTGTGGTTGCAATGGGGGCACCCTGCCCCCCGATAAAATTTGAAGGGCAGGTCGTTCTGATCCAGATTGAGTCTGCTCAAAAGATCCTGGGTTGGGACATATTCCTCCTTGCACTCAGTACAGATCACTCGTACAAGCCGCTGGGCAACGACCCCCACAACAGAAGAGGAAATCATGTATGGCGGGATCCCGATATCAATAAGCCGTGTAATTGCCGTAGGAGCATCGTTTGTGTGAAGCGTTGAAAGAACCAAATGTCCGGTCAAGGATGACTGGACAGCTATCTCAGCCGTCTCTTCATCTCTAATCTCTCCGATCATGATCACATTGGGATCCTGCCTCAAAATCGAGCGCAAAATAAAAGGGAAACTCAGGCCAACCTTCTCGTTTATCTGTACCTGGTTGATACCAGGCAGCTCATATTCCACAGGATCCTCAACAGTAACGATATTGATCTCGTCTGACTTGATCTCCTGCATGCAGGCATACAGGGTTGAGGTTTTCCCGCTGCCCGTCGGGCCCACGATCAAAATCATCCCCTGGGGACGCTGACTAAAATTTCTGATTATTTCCGCATTCCTCTGGGTAAACCCAAGATCATCAATGGCGAGAAACGCCTCCTCTTTCCGCAAGACTCTTATAACGGCCTTTTCACCATAGTAGGTAGGGAGGGTAGATACTCTCAGATCCGCAGACATGTTCTTTGCCTTTACCTTTATCCTCCCATCCTGTGGTAGCCTCTTCTCTGCTATGTTCAGACCGCCTAAGACCTTTATGCGTGAGATAATGATCGGCTGAGTCCATTTCGGGAGCTTGATCGTGTCCTGCAGCACACCGTCTATGCGATTTCTTACTCTTACCTGATTTTCCTGTGCCTCAATATGGATATCGCTCGCTCCTCTCTTGATTGCATTCCTTATTATGAGATCAACCATCTTTATAAAGGGTGAGTCCTTAAAAGATTCAAAATTATCTTCTTCGATTTCCTTTTCTTCAGGCAAGAATTCCAATCCCACATCTTCTGCAAACTCGTCAGCAACCTCTTTAATGGATTTTTCCGGGTAATAATGGTTTCGAAGCTTTTCAATTATCTGGCTTTGGGTAGATATAGCCGGCTGAATATTGTAACCAGTTATAAATTGAAGATCTTTTATCATATTCAAATTAAGGGGATCAGCCATAGAAACATCAAGTATATTATCCTTCACAGTAACAGGGATGCATCCAAATTTCATGCAAACTTCCTCAGGCAAACACTCGATAACGTTAGCCTGAATGGTATAATCCGTGAGATCAACAAAGGGAATCTTCAGCTGCATGGCTAAAGCAAAGGCTATCTCCTCCTCTGAGATGACCTTCATCTCGACCAAAACCTCGCCCAGGCGCTTCCCTGTTCTTCTCTGAACCTCCAGAGCACCCTCTATTTGGTGAGCAGTCAATAGGCCCGATTCTATTAATAATTCGCCCAGCTTACGCTTGGAAACGAAGTTTTCCTTCTTTTTCTTATTCTGATTCTGTGTTGGTTCCAAATCCATATCTGGCATTGGTAGCAGCCTTATTGGTATCTCAGATCTTACATCCCTTTGTCCTATGTTAATATCACCATTTGCACATGTTTTCAACTCAATATGACTATTTTAACATTTAACAATACAGACCCCCGGCTTTTCTTTGACATAAGGGTATTAATTTGTTATAAATTTTAAACATTTTTTTGCGTACGTTTATATACAGAGTTCATCGGCAAGTTCCCGATAAAAATTAACATCAGCTGCGATTAATCAGAAATATCAAGCAAGAGTAAAGCTTACGTGCATGAAAGAAACTGATCAGAAAACAAATCTACTTATCGGGGCCATTGTTGTTGCCATTTTTATCTACCTCTCCTTTGCCCAGTTCTCTGTTTTCGAATCCCTTGAAAAGGTAGTTTACGAGATCGAGATGAGGCTTGATACGCCACGAAACCCGGGAGAGAGCAAAGTGGCCATAGTCGATATTGACGATAAGAGTATACGTAAACTTGGTCAGTGGCCGTGGCCGAGGCATATCATTGCTGACATGATAACAATCCTCAAGAATAATGGGGCGAAATTTATCGGCCTTGATATAGTCTTTAGTGAAAAAGAACAGAATGCGAGCATCAAGGAGATAGAAAACCTTTACAGCAAAATCCTGGAGCGAGAAGAATCCCCCAATGCAGGAGAGGAAAATAGTTGGATACTCGGTGAATTGAAGGAGATTGCGAAACGCCTGGATAATGATAGAGCCCTGTCTCAAGCTGTGAAAGCTTCTGGGAATACAATACTTCCAGTTGTCGGCGAATTTGGCAAGTACGAAACCGAGTTGCCCATTGCTCCTGAATCATTCTCTGCTACAGATATCTTGAAAAAAGACAGGATTAGTGGTCAGAACCAGATATCTGTTAAACAAGTAATTACTCCCTTTGATGAACTGTCAAAAAGCGGTCGTAGCCTTGGGCACATAAATGTCTCTCCCAACAAAATAACGATGGGCCGGGTTCACATACCCTTTATCAATTTTAGAGGAATTATCATACCTTCCATGCCCCTGTCCCTTGCCCTTGATTATCTTAATAAGCATCCCGCGCAGGTTATCATTAATGGTAGGGGGGTTAAACTCGGGAAAGAAATCATTCCTATCAACAGAGGGGAAATGTTCATCAAGTTTAAGGGTGGCAAAAGATCCTTTCCCTACTATTCCTTTGTAGATATCTTGAAGGTAAGAAAGGTTCCTTTAGTGTTTGACGGCAAGATTGTGCTCATTGGCTTTACTACAGACCGGGAAGGTTTTGCGGTTGATACACCTGTAGACCATCACATGCCGCGGGTAGAGTTTATGGCCAATGTTATTGAGGGGCTTATGCACGGACGCTTTTTGAAACGCCCAAGCACCATGATATATCTAGAGGTCCTTATCTTGCTGCTGCTGGGACTAGCATCCTCATTCTTTCAATCACGTTTCAGTTATCTTGACCGAACTGGACTAACATTCGCATTGATCTTGCTTACCTTTCTAACCAGCGCCACATTCTTTATAGGATTTGATACATGGTTTAAAACCATTTATATTATCCTCGCCCTGGCAGCGATCTATGGCAGCATACTGATAAAAGATTTGCTGTTCGTGCCCAAGACAATGGTCTCAAAAGATGCTATAGAAACAAACCGGATGCTGGGAATTAGTTTGCAAACCCAAGGCTTGCTTGATTTGGCCTTTGAAAAATTCAGAAAATGCCCCCTCGACGACGAGATGAGGGATATCGTTTACAACCTGGGGCTCGACTACGAGCGCAAGAGAATGGTTAACAAGGCCATTTCGATATACGAATACATTAATAAGAAAGATACCGGCTTTAGAGATCTGAATGAAAGGATACCAACCTTAAAAAAGGTACTCAGTTCCTTACCACTCAGTGCCCATCAAGGAAAAAGAGAGGAACGAATAGTTGTCGCCGATGACCTGGAGGTTAAGCCTACTGTTGGAAGATATGAGATACTCATGGAACTGGGTCAGGGTGCTATGGGTACCGTTTACAAGGGGAGAGACCCCAAGATCAATCGCCTCTTGGCTATAAAGACCATTCGTTTTTCTGATGAATTCGAGCCTGATAAGATACAGGATATCAAGGAGCGCTTCTTCACCGAGGCTGAGCTCGCAGGGAAACTCTCTCACCCCGGCATCGTTTCCATATACGATGTTGGTGAAGACTATGATCTTACGTACATGGCTATGGAATTTCTGGAGGGGGATAGCCTCGAGAAATATTGCAACAAAGGATCCCTGCTTCCTGTAAGAAGAGTACTCGACATTATTGCTGAAACGGCCGATGCTTTAGAATATGCACACAACAATGGTGTAATCCATAGAGACATAAAGCCCGGAAACATAATGCTTTTAAGAAACGGCAAGACCAAGGTTACCGATTTTGGAATAGCCAAGTCTATTTCTGCTTCAAAAACCAGAACCGGAATAATCCTTGGTACTCCGAACTATATGTCACCGGAACAGATCATCGGTCGACA
>DAOVRY010000009.1 GCA_030633645.1 Pseudomonadota bacterium
ATGCATTCGTAAAAAGTCGATTTTGCTCTATCCGTGAGCATTTTGGGCGCACTTAAGACGTTCAGCTAAAATGCTAAAACTCGGTGTAATGCCCTCAGACAGTTAGCATTTCTTAACGCTGAACATCTCAAGCGCTTCTCTCCCAAAACGCTCAATCTCGTTCACAAAACACTTTTTACGAGTTTGTCAAAGATAGATCGTCATAAGCCCCGATGGTAAAGATTGCGCTCGGCTAGTCCGAGAGGGAATACTCCCCTTTTACCCCAGCCACCTCTTAGGGCAGAGTGGATATCCCCTCCTTGAACCCCTTAATCCTCCCCTCCATCTCCCTGAGGGCCTCATAAGCATCATCCAAAGATACCTGTTTGAAGGTCACTGTATCACCAGGTTTTACCTGTCCTAAGAGTGGGAGGTCAGCTGTAATCACAGTAGCGATCTTTCTGTAACCTCCTGTTACGGTTTCAACAAGGATGATAATGGGCTGGCCATCCCCTGGTACCTGAATGGTCCCGGAGATTACTCCCTCAGAGATGATTGATTCACTTACTTCAGGCCTTCTCTCAATCATCGTCCCGGTCAATCTGACGCCTGTACGGTCCGAATCGGGGCTTACCTGGTATGGAGAACCCAGAAAGGTCTTTTTGCCCTTTTCAGTGAATTGATCATCTTGAGGACCGAGGATCACCCTTAAATGCCGCTCCTTAGCGTGGGGAGGAATCCATGCTTGTGGGAATGATTTTCTTTCCGTGTTGAGGTGAAGATGTGGTGAGGTAGAGGAAAGGATATCCCCTTTTTGGAGGGGCCTTCCGTCTAGCCCGCCAAATTTGGAAGAGAGGTTTGTGGATTTACTGCCCATAACTTTTGGCAGGGAGATCCCCCCACCTATGGCCAGGTATGAGCGACAACCACTCTTGACTCCTCTAAATGAAAGGATATTCCCTCTTTCAAGGATGTGAGAAGTCCACATGTCCAGGGGCTTATCGTTACTGTGGGCTTGGAGGTCAGCACCCGTAACTGCGATGGCTACCTCTGTAAGTGCTTTGAGCCTTAATCCCGAGAGGGTGATCTCCAGACACGCCTCATTCTCAGAGTTGCCCACGAGCAGATTTGCCACCCTGAAGGAGAAGGAGTCCAGCGCCCCACTGGGTGCAACACCATATCTTCCATAACCGAATCTCCCTCTATCTTGCACACTGGTAAGGGGACCAGGCGCTACTACTTCAAAGGTATCTGCCGTGGCCACTGCTTGAACTCCCCCTCTTTTATTGGGAAGAACCTCACCCGATCACCCATTTCAAGGAGTGTGGGTGGTGATTGGATTGGATTGAATAGCTTCAAGGGGGTGCGACCGAGGATGTGCAATCCCCCTGGGCTTTCAACGGGATATATGACCGTTTGATTCATGGCAATCGCCACAGACCCCCGGGGAACATTGGTTCGTGGAGTTTCCCTGCGGGGTGTGATAAGGGCCTTTGGGAGTTCCGCGATATAGGGGTGCCCAGGTGTGAAGCCGATCATATAGACCTGATAGGTGGTTCCTGCATGAAGTTGGATTACCTGTTCGGAGCTTGTTTTGTGGTACCGGGCCACCCATTCCAGGTCAGGACCATATTCGCCACCATAGACAACCGGAATCTCCACGGTCTTGGGCTCAGGGATCTGGATTCCCTCGATCTTCCTGTGCAGATCTTCTACCCGGTGTTGTAACGTGGCGACACTTATCTTGAGTGGATCATAAATGATGAGGAGGGATCGGTACGTAGGGATGATTTCAACCAGACCTTCTGTGGGATCTTCCATCAGCGCGATGGCAAACTGCCTCACCCGTCGGTTAATCTCAGGACTTATTTGATTCCCCAGCTCGACGATTACGGACCGGTCTCCCATGGTACGATAGAGGAGCTTCTGATAGAACATTGTTATTTCCTAAGAGAATTTCCCCACGTGGGTGATATCTATTTCAGAGGCAAGGACGACCTCCCTGCGGTGCTTTGCCAACCTTGTCGCTGCCTCAGCTGCTGGTTGGTGATCTTCAATAGAAAGTTTTTCTCCCTCAAGCTCTATGCTTTGTATTCCAAAGGCACAAGCAGATCAGGCAGATTATTATGAAGATCAATACCACTTTAGTCAACGGGGAACCTAAAGTATAGATGAATCACCTCCTCCATGGCACGGAAGGAAGGCCAGCAGTCGATATTATGTAACGGGTGCAATATCTGCGTAGAGGTATGCCAGGCAGATCTCCTCATTCCCAATCCGGGAAAGGGGAACCCCCTTTTGCCCTCTATCCAGAGCAGTGCTGGTACTGCGGGTGCTGTGTAACTATGTATCCTAAACCCGGTGCCATTAGACTCAACCATGCGCTCCCCCTGAGTCCTTTTTGGTGGATCTCAACCTCTCAGAGATTAACCCCAGGGTCTCATCCCACGAAATCCTTTGCCACTTCCCTTCTCCTCGATTTCCTTTCCTTTTGAGGGGATATTGCAGCCGTCCAGGATGATACAGGTATTCAAGAGAGGCCAGTGCCTTCTCGCACAAAAGCCCCCTATTGACTGGGCTATCGGGATCACCTTCTATTTTGACAGGTTTTCCATTCTCAACATGAATAAGGATGCCACAACCAGCATAGCAGAAACCACACGTACTTTTTATGATTTTCATAGAGCCCTCCCTTACCACAGCTTATGCTCGTACCGATTTACTACTGTAAAAGATTCTAGCGTGATTGTCATATGTATTTCCCAGAGGCAGTGAAGGGTGATCCGCTCATCCTGTCTCCTGAAGTCTAAACGAAGAAGTTATTATAGGTAAGAGAAATATGTATTAAGGGTTTTTCTTCTCCAAATCACCCTGAATTGCCTCGTGTTTTGCCATGTAATATCAGAAAAGAATAAACGCCCAGTCAATAAGCTCGATAAGGCAATTTTGCCGACTATTACCCTTTAACAACTCTTGCAAACAGGGTATCATTCGATGTATAAGGATTTCTGCTAAACTTTTCTACAAAGGAGGGCTGGAGGAAAATGAAACCTGAGAACTGGGACTCGCTTACCCCGCAGGACAAGAAAGATGTTGCTCAAGAGCTCTTATACTCTCATAGAGGCAAATATATTGTCTATACAGCCATTACCCTAGCAATGGAGACTCTACAGAAGGTACCCGAGCCCCTCAGGGAATCGGACACTATCGAGGACATGGAGATACTATTAGAGTTTTTTCCTAAGCCTGATTTTGAATCTTAGGGCTCGGTAGAAACAAGGGAAGGGCCAGACTAACTGCAAGCTTTGGTCTTGAAGGAAACCCTTTTAAACTTAGCCATCCGCAACTAGAAAAGGGGCTCAACCGAAACGGCTGGCCCCTTATGTTCTCTGGCGGGGACAACCTTCCCGTCACACCTGACGGGACGTTCTAACCAGAGAGAAAGATGATGCCCTCAGGGATCACCGTCTATTTCAAAAATGGCGGGGACGACGGGACTCGAACCCGCGACCTTCCCGCAGAAGTCAGCGGGACGTTCTAACCAAGTTTTCGATGTATCCCTTGTCCTTTCGCGATTTGATCTCGTATTCCCGTTTCATCGCAGTCGATCGATCTCGGTATTCTTCAGAGTAGATAACTTGCCAAGGTCTTTTAGCTTTTGTGTACTTGGATCTGCCCTGGTTATGGCGCTCCATTCTCTGAGACAAATCCTGGGTGGTGCCCACATAATAACTTCCGTCTTTGAGACTTTGCAGGATATAGACGAAATAGGTCATAGCCATTTCCTAGGGTTAGAGCGCCCGCCTGTCAACAAAAAAGCCCATCTCATAAGAGATGGGCTTTTTGAATTCGGTGGCGGGGACGACGGGACTCGAACCCGCGACCTCCGGCGTGACAGGCCGGCGTTCTAACCAAAACTGAACTACGTCCCCTGGTAGGCGGAACAGGATTTGAACCTGTGACCCTCGGCTTGTAAGGCCGATGCTCTCCCACTGAGCTACCCGCCCCTTATTAGTGTGCAGTAACTGTAGGTTGTGTCTCTCCTCTCGGTAATGTAAACGGCTGGAACCCACCCTCTGGGAGAAAGAGTTCCTCCCCCTTTGCCAGTGTGAAGGCCTCTTTAAGGACCCCGTCCATATGGTCAACAGGGACTAACTCGACTTTCTTGAGAACCTTTGCTGGTATCTCTTCGATATCCTTCTTATTTTCTTGAGGGATCAGAACCCTTCCTATTCCAACTCTATGAGCAGCTATTATCTTCTCTTTGAGGCCCCCTATGGGGAGAATTCTGCCCCTCAGGGTTATTTCGCCGGTCATCGCCAGGTTTCTCTTAACCGGTTTTCTCAGTAAAGCTGAGGCAATTGCTGTAGCAACTGTGATACCTGCTGACGGACCATCTTTCGGTGTGCCACCCTCAGGTACATGCACATGAATGTCAACCTTTTCATAAAAATCGTCCGGAAGCCCGAGCCTTCTTGCCCGTGAGCGAACATAACTTAACGCGGCCTTGGCTGATTCCTTCATCACATCTCCGAGGGTACCGGTCAAATCCAGGTTACCCTTTCCTGGCATAACGGTAGCCTCTATGAGAAGCAACTCGCCACCGGCGCTGGTCCAAGCTAAACCGGTAGCCAGACCAATTTGATCTTTTTCCTCAGTCTTGCCAAAGTCAAATTTGTATACACCGAGGTAACGATGAAGAGAATTTGTACTAATCCGCACCTTGGTGGATTTGCCTTTTTGAGCTACCTCCTTAGCCACCTTTCTACACACCGCGGCTATTTCTCTTTCAAGATTTCGAACCCCTGCTTCTTTGGTGTAGTGCCTAATGATGCTTAAAATTGCCTGATCAGAGAAAGCGATATTATTCTCAGAAAGGCCGTTTTGTTGAATTTGTTTCTTTATCAGAAACCTTTTTGCAATATGCAGCTTTTCAATTTCCGTATAACCAGGAAGCCTAATAACCTCCATTCTATCCTGCAAGGCCGGAGGAATGCCAACGAGGTCATTGGCTGTAGTTATGAAAAGAATCTCTGAAAGATTGTAGTCAATATCAAGATAGTGGTCATTAAAGGCATAGTTCTGTTCGGGGTCAAGCACTTCTAAAAGAGCAGCTGAGGGATCACCCCTGAAATCGGTACTCATCTTGTCTACTTCATCGAGGCAGAATACAGGGTTGTTCGATTTTGCCCTCTTGAGATATTGAATAATCTTTCCAGGCATCGCCCCAATGTATGTTCTTCTATGGCCCCTAATCTCGGCTTCATCCCTTACTCCGCCAAGAGAGAGCCTGATAAAATTCCTTCCCAAAGACCGTGCTACAGATTTGGCTAACGAGGTCTTACCCACACCTGGCGGGCCAACAAAACAAAGAATGGGGCCTTTGATTTTTCTCGTTAAGTTCTGAACAGCCAAATATTCCACGATTCTTTCCTTGGGTTTGGAGAGACCGTAATGATCTTCTTCGAGTATAGTCTCAGCCTCCTGGATATTCAGTTTATCTTTGGTTTTGGTGAGCCACGGCAGTGACAAAATCCAGTCAATATAGTTCCGCACAACAGTGGCCTCTGCAGACATGGGGGTCATCATTTTTAGCTTTTTGAATTCTTGTCTTACCTTTGCTGCGGCATCCTTGGGGAGGTTTTTGTTCTTTATTTTTCTCTCCAGATCCTTGAGCTCGCTGGCAAAATCATCCTGGGTACCCATTTCTTTTTGTATCGCCCGCATCTGTTCGTTAAGATAGTAGTTTTTTTGGGTCTTCTCCATCTGTTTTTTAACCCGATGCCTCAAATTTTCCTCGAGCTGGAGAATATCGATCTCAGCGCTCAGTATCTTGTATAGTCTTTCGAGCATACCTTCTACATGTTCAATTTCCAGCAAGGCTTGCTTTTCTCCTATTTTTGCCGTGAGATGGCCAGCTACTGCATAAACTAACTGGAATGGATCTGATGTGGAAGCAACTATGTCAGCTGCATCATCACCGATCTTTTGGTTAAGCTCCGCATAGGACTCAAAGGACGAATGGATACTCCTAACAAGGGCCTCGATTTTGGCGCTTGGTTCGTAGTGTTCCCCAGTTTTCTCAACTTCGACCATAAAAAAACCCAGGTCAGGGAGATAGTTCTTGATTTTGCCCCTGGCCTTTGCTTCCACTAAGGCCTTAACTGTTCCATCAGGCATTTTAAGAAGCTGAAGAACAGCAGCGAGGGTACCGAAAGAGTATATGTCCCTCAGGCTGGGGTCATCCACCTTGGCATTCTTCTGGGTAGCCAGAAAGATTTCCTTTTCCTGGGATAATGCGTATTTCAGTGCATCAATGGATTTTTCCCTCCCAACAAATAACGGGACCACCATACCGGGAAATACAACAATATCCCTGAGGGGGAGCAATGGAACCTGTTTTTTGTCCCGACCTGAGAAATTTTCTAGAGCGTTCTTCTTAAACATAGGTACCTGTTAGGCATATTCTATTTGGTTTTCATACAACAGGAGAGGAAGGTCATTTTTGAGAATTACTTCCTCACCTATGAGACATTCGGCTACTCCTGACCGTGACGGGAGATCATACATGATATCCAGCATAACTTTTTCAAGGATGGCCCGCAATCCTCGCGCCCCGGATTTTCGATCAATTGCGTCTTTGGCCACAGCCTGCAGCGCATCCTTGGTGAATGTTAATTTTACATCTTCAAACTCAAAGAGCCTTTCATACTGTTTGACGAGCGCATTCTTGGGCTCTGTAAGGATCCTCACCAAGGCATCCAGGCTCAATTCCCCGAGGGACGCCAATACCGGAAGCCGTCCAATAAACTCCGGTATTAGGCCAAACTTGAGGAGATCTTCAGGTTGAACAAGACCCAGCGTTTTTTCGAGGTCTAGTTCTCCTTGCCCCCTGATGTCAGCCTCAAACCCCATTGTTTTGGCCCCGATCCTTGACCGGATTATCTTTTCCAGGCCATTAAAGGTCCCCCCACAGATAAACAGGATGTTCCTTGTGTCCACCTTTAAAAAGTCCTGTTGGGGGTGTTTCCTCCCTCCTTTAGGGGGTATATTGGCAACAGTGCCCTCTAATATCTTGAGGAGAGCCTGCTGAACTCCCTCACCAGAAACGTCCCGGGTTATTGAAGGACTATCAGTCTTCTTAGCAATCTTGTCTATCTCATCAATGTAGACGATACCTTTGGATGCCTTTTCGATGTCATAGTCTGCCATTTGAACAAGGCTGAGGATGATGCTCTCAACATCCTCCCCCACGTAACCAGCTTCAGTCAGGTTAGTAGCATCTGCAATGGTAAACGGTACGTCCAGTATCCGTGCGAGCGTCTGGGCCAGAAGTGTTTTGCCTGACCCGGTAGGCCCGATCAAAAGTATGTTGCTCTTATCAATCTCTACGTCTTCGGTATCAAGGTTGGCGCCGATTCTTTTGTAGTGGTTATGCACTGCTACGGAAAGAACCTTTTTGGCCCTCTCTTGCTCGATTACGTACTGATCGAGCTTTTGCTTTATCTCTTGCGGCTTAAGGGCAAAATCTCTCTCTTTCTTTTTCTCTCTCTCCTCATATTCTTCCTGGATGATTTCGTTACACAGAGAAACACACTCATCACAGATGTAAACTGAAGGTCCAGCAATCAGCTTTTTCACCTCATCTTGGCTTTTCCCACAGAAGGAACAAACAAGTTCCCCTGATGGATCATCTTTCCTACTCATTTAGCTTTACTCCCTTTTAATTTCTCAATTCTTACCATTTCCCTCTTAGTGATCACCTTATCCACTATACCATATTCCAGCGCTTCCTGGCCACTCATGAAATAATCCCGTTCCGTATCATTCCTTACCTTTTTCACATCCTGGTTTGTGTGCAGGGCAAAAAGCCCGTTGATTGCCTGTTTAAGCCTCATAATTTCCTTAGCCTGAATATCTATATCAGTAGCCTGCCCTTGTGTTGCCCCCATCGGTTGATGGATCATGATCCTGGAATGGGGAAGGGCAAACCGCTTTCCTTTACTGCCAGAGGCTAGCAGAAGGGCAGACATGCTGCTGGCCTGTCCGGTGCAGATAGTTGTGATATCAGGTTTCACATATTGCATGGTATCATAGATAGCAAGCCCTGCTGTAATGGAGCCCCCAGGGGAATTGATATAGAGATTTATGTCTTTATCGGGGTCTTCAGATTCCAGAAACAGAAACTGGGCAATAATAATATTTGCCATGTCATCAGTTACCTGTTCACCCATAAAAATGATTCTATCCTTGAGAAGGCGTGAGTAAATATCATAAGCCCTCTCACCCCTGGATGTTTGTTCTACCACAATAGGTATCAGCATATGTCTATGGTTCCTTTCTGTCTTCTTGGCTCTCTCTCGGTATCTCTTTTACTTCAGTAAGCTTAGCACCTTGAACACAATGATTCAATATCTTTTCAACTAAGAGCTCATTCCTGAACGAATCCACTAAATTGTTTTCTTCATAGTATCTTTGAAGCGCAGCCAGATCCTTTCCGGTTTGAGCAGCCAGCTTCTGGAAACCTTTACTTATCTCATGCTCCTCAATACCAATATTCTCCAAATCAGCTATTTTACTTAACACAAGATCTTCCTTAACCTTTTCTTCAGCGCCTTTCCGGAAATCCTCTCTCATCTTTTCTTCTGAAACGCCGGCCGATTCGAATTGGGCTCCCCTCAAAAGAAAATTTTGTTTAATCCTGGCTATTGATCGTTCGATTTCGTTTTCAACCGCGACCTCAGGGAGCTCAAAACCTACAGAGTCCGTTATTTTTTTGAGAAGGCGGTTCTTCAGCTCTCTGTCTATCCTTCTTTCTTCTTGCAGGGTAATATCTTCCTTTACCCGCATCCGCAAATCGCTAAGGGATTCAATATCGGAACCTAAACCCTTTGCAAAATCATCATTCAATTCGGGAAGTTCTTTCTTTTTAATATCCTTGATTGTTATAGAGAAGGTGACCCGCTTGCCAGCCAATCGCTTATCATGAAAATTTTCTTTGAAATCAATCTCTATATTTTTTTCAGCCCCCTTTCTCAGACCCACTATTCCTGATTCTATTTCAGGATAAAAATTCTTACTTCCCACATGGATTAGGAAGTCCTGACCCTTTATCTCTTTGAGGGGTTTTTCATTCCAAAAGCCTTCGTAATCGATGATCACATAATCGCCATCTTGTATTTCTCTGTGTTCATTGATGGAAGTAAGATTAGCATGTGTTTCTCTTATTTCCTCAAGCTTCTTATCGACATCATCTTCGGAAACATTTAAGATTTCTTTCTCCACAGAAATTCCCATATAGTGCTTTAGCTCGAAATCTGGCTTTACCTCCATATGGATAGTATACTTAAAACTCTCACCTGGCCTTATGGCCCCATCTTCCAGGGAAGGTCTTCCTAAGGGAAATAGTTTGGTCTCCTCTATCACCTTAGAGAAAGATTCCTCTACTAAATCGCTTTTAACATCAGATAAGATTTGTTTTGAATAGTACTGCTCAAGTATCCTTCGGGGGACCTTTCCGGGCCTAAAACCCTTCACCTTGACCCTTTTTGAAAGCTCTCGGTAGGCTTGATCCA
>DAOVRY010000067.1 GCA_030633645.1 Pseudomonadota bacterium
ATCTATATAAACCATTTTGAAACGCCCACTCATCTAAACTATGTGGGGCATAATCCAAAAAAAAGACACCCATACCCTGCAAGAAGCTTAAAAATCAATAGGTTGGGTTTCACTATGACGTGGCCCTGGTTCATGGGTAGTTCTGGGTTCAAGGAGGAGAAATGGGTCCCTATGATGGCTCTCTCCCTCCTGTTTCATCTGGGTGTTTTCTCAACAATCCTGTTCGTCCCGAAAAATACTGTCCGTTATCCATTCATTGAGGACAGAATATATCGTGTTGAGTTAGTAGGGTACCCGGCAAAAGTTATGGGAAAGGGCGGGACCGAGGGAAGGGCTGTAACAAAAGGGCAGAAAACAGCTCGTATTTCGAAAACCCGGACCCGCCGGATTACCCTCAAAAAGAAAAAAACTGTGTCTATTGTGGCGAAGAGGGTTTCCCCGAAGCATCGAGCAAGACCTGAGGATAACGTTTCTTCCTCTTCGGGGCTCATAGATGAGGCCATTTCTAAAATTGAGAAAAAGGTGCTCAGGGAAGAGACAGTGCAACCCAAAGAAGAAGAGGCAGTACAGCCCACTGAAACCCGCGGCGAACCTGAAGGAGAGATGAGAGCTCCCTCTCCAGGGGAAGTGGGCGCGCACTTTGGAACGTTTTCTGGGGTAGGCAAGGTTATTGCGCTGTATCAAATGGAGATCGAAACCGCCATCAAGAATAACTGGGCCTATCCGGTTGCTCTTATCAATACAAAAAAAGGGAAACCGCCTGAAGCTGTGGTCATATTGACCGTAAGAAATGATGGAAAGATATTAGGGCATTCGTTTAAGAGGCGATCTCATGATCCTCTGTTTAATGATTCGGTGCTGAAGGCTATAGAGAAATCAGATCCCCTCCCTCCATTTCCACCTGGTTATAAGAAAAGGAACGAAGAGGTTGAAATCAATTTTAGTCTCAAAGATCTTGTTTAGTGGTAGGGTAATTTCCCAACTACTGATAGGTATTTTGGTTCTCGGGATCGGTATCGTTTTCGAGACGAATGATGCAAAGGCCAAGCTCTACATAGATATAACTTCTCCGTCAATGAGAAGGATATCGATTGCTGTACCCGATTTCAAGTACTTAGGTCACAAGAACGAACACCCAGAACTCAGTAGTAAACTTGCCGGAATTATATCCAATGATTTTGATCTGAGTGGTTATTTTAGGCCGCTGGACAAAGGCTCCTTTATTGAAGGGCCTGGGGCTGGGATTACCCGTGATAGCATCAATTTTAAGGATTGGTCTGTCATTGGAGCCGAACTCCTCTTAAAAGCCGGTTATGAATGTATTGGCCAACAGCTTAAGGTAGAGGCGCGATTATTTGAGGTCTTCTCTGGCAACCAAGTTTATGGAAAAAGGATACTCGGTTTAGTCGAGCAATCACGGTACCTCATGCATCGTCTCGCGAATGACATCCTGTTTGCCTTGACCAGACATCCCGGGCCATTCCTAACCAAGATTGCCTTTGTTGGGACCTCCACCGGTCAAAAAGAGATTTATCTAGCTGACTATGATGGGCACAATCTTAAGCAAATGACCTCCCACCATACGATTACACTTTCACCCCGGTGTTCTCCTTCAGGGGATCGGATGATTTATACCTCCTTCCGTGATTCAGGTACGGTGCTTTTCATGCATGATATGATCAAAGGATGGACGAAAAAAATCTCTGATCGAAAGGGCCTGAACATTGCAGCCGCGTGGAGACCAAACGGAAAAGAGCTTGCCTTGACCCTCACCATAAGCGGAAATCCAGATATCTATTTGATTGATATAACAGGCAAAATAGTAAAGCGCCTGACCAAGAATTGGGGAATCGATGTATCTCCAACATTTTCTCCAGATGGGGAAAAGATGGCCTTTGTCTCCAATAGATCAGGCTCACCCCAGATATATATCCTTGATCTCAGAAATGAGCGGGTTGAAAGATTGACCTTTGAAGGAAGCTATAATACCTCGCCTGCATGGTCAAAGCTTGACCGGATTGCTTTTGCTGGTTCCTCAGATGGGCGCTTTGATATCTATACCATTTCGCCAGATGGAAGAGATCTGCGGAGAATTACCCAGGATCAGGGTAACAATGAAGACCCATGTTGGTCTCCTGACGGGCGGTACCTTGCGTTCTGTTCAAACAGAACAGACGGAAATTACCATATTTTTATCTCCAATGCCAATGGAGAAAACCAGAGGCAGATAACCTTTTTTGCAGGGGACCAACTCTCACCTTCGTGGGCTCAACAGGTGAAATGATTACCAATACCTTTTCAGGAAAAATGCCATGCTCTATCTAAATGCTTGAAATTGCGGTCGAGAAGTAGTATATATCTCAACTTATGAATAATGAGAATTACGCAGATAACCTAAAACAAGGAGGTAAAGAGTTATGAAGAGGAATCTGGTAGTTGCAACACTGGTGGTTTTTGCATTTTCATCCATTTTCTTACTGTCCTCATGTGCTAAGAAGCAGGTGATAACTGAAGAGGAGATGAAGGCTCCTGCTCCGGAGGTTGCAAAGGTAGAGGAGAAGGCGGCTGTGCCCGCGGCAAAGGAAAAGGAAATGGAGCAGGCCAAGATTGAACGGCTCAAGGAACTGGAAGAGGCCAAGAAAAGGGAGGCTGCAATTGACGAGGAAAAGGCTTGGATGGAAAGAAGGGCTGCAAAATTTGAAGCGGAATCAATCTACTTTGATTTTGATAAGTCTTTCATTAAAGTAGAGAATAGGCCTGTTCTTCAGGAAAAGGCAGCATTTTTGAAGGATTATCCAGATATGCGGGTAAGGATCGAGGGCAACTGTGATGAAAGGGGTACCAACGAGTACAATCTTGCTCTGGGAGACAGAAGGGGCAGTAGCTCCAAGAACTTTCTCAGCTCTCTTGGAATCGCTGCTGACAGAATAGAAACAATTAGCTATGGTGAAGAGAGACCCCGCGCCCTGGGACATAACGAAGCATCATGGTCCCAGAACAGACGTGATGACTTTGTACTTATTCGTTAATAATTCTCTCAAGGTAGATATCCGGGAGGCCAAGCTGTTTCGGTATACACTGGATTTTGCTGCCAACCACTCACTTGTCAGTAAGCATGTAAAGCACAAGAGACTCTTGGCGGAACCCGAGGCATTATAGTCCAAAGGGGCGTTAGAAGGACAAAGGGATGGCTAGCAGATTCATAAGATCACTCATGGTGTTTCCGATCCTTGTTTTTCTTTTAACAGCCTGTGCCTCCCAGCAGGATGTCGTTTATGTTCACAACCAGGTCAATGCCCTCAATCGACAAACCAAGAAAGACTTAGATAGTTTCAGGAAAGCCCTCCAGAAGCTGGAGGAACAAATCAAGGCAAACGAGGCCCGGCAAAAGGAGATAGAAAAAGGCATAGGAGATACCCTGAAGGAGGATCAGGAGTCTCTGCGGCTCAGTCTTGCCCAACTTGAGGCGGACCTGGTGGAAATGAGGGATGCTATCCAAACATTGACCGGCAGGGTTGAAGAGACCGGGCATTTGTTGAAAAGGACAGTAGAGAAGGACACGACCAAGCAGGATGTCCTGGTATCCCAGGTGACAAAGCTTTCCTTTACGGTTGAAGACCTTACAGCAAGGATGGAGCGGCTTGAGCGTCAAGGGAGCTCCGAGACAGTACGCTCCAAAAAGAAGCCTCAGGCGCAAACGGGAAAAGCGAAAGACAGTGCTCGGCGAACCGAGTCAGCCCTCTATGAAAAGACATTGGGATACTATTGGGATGGTCGCTATGATGAGGCTATAGCTGGTTTTAATAAATTTCTTACCTCGTACCCCAAATCTGACCTGGCAGATAATGCCTATTTCTGGATCGGTGAGTGTCACCGGGGCGCAGAGGAATACGAGGAGGCAATCCTCGCCTATCAAAAGGTTATCAATGACTATCCCCGGGGAAATAAGGTTCCTGCGGCCATGCTACACCAGGCCCTCGCCTTTGAAAAGATTGACGATAAGACCACTGCTACCCTTGTCTATAAGAAACTCCTGAGGAAATTTCCAAAGACAAGAGAGGCGGAGATCGCCAAAAAAAGACTGAAGCACCGTTAGGTACCATTACTCGTAGGCGTTCATAGGTTCAGAGTTCACCGTTCAGGGTTACCCTTGTTTCGTTGACCTTGCTCGTAAGCCAACAGGTACTTGACCTGCCCGCTCGTGCCTTAACACCGATTTGTTTCTTCAACCATGCCTTGAACAGCCCCAATAACCTGTTCTTTCCATATATTCTCAGCTCTCCCATGGCAGGCGGGTGAAACTTCCATCATACACATCCTGAAACTCAGTATTCGTAGCGAGCAAACTTGGCCTTCTTTGTCAGCTCAATAGACCTTGTGAGTTAAGTCCGGGGCCAACTGCCATGCCTCAATGTCCTCAAATCGTTCTATATCTTATGCGTTCTCCCTTCAGAGCTCACGAATAAACGGTTCAGACCTGCCCGACGGATGGCAGGGGGGTTTGCGGTGAACCCACAACCTCTAAACCCTGAACCCGTGAACGGTTACCGTTATTCTTTATAGATTAGATATGGCTTTCTGAACTCAAGGAAGCCTTCCAGTTCTTGAGAGCAATCCCTAATCAGTTCTTTTCTTTCTTTTCCCTCTTCTAAGGCAGTCCTTATTGAAGAATCTCCCAAGATGAGATCTATTGGGAACCTTTCGAAATCATATTCATACGGTGGTTTACGCCAGGTGAATTCGTCTTGATAGGTTTCTTTAATGATTGTGAGTAAGGCAAGTGATGTGCGGTACGGTCTATAGGTGGCAGGATCTATTACGTGAATCATAAAGCCTCTACACCGTTCGTTCTTCCATTTGTTGAACGTAGGCCGAAAGTAATACTCCTGCAGATAGCATCCTTCCATGTCTTCAGATACCAATTGTTTCTTGATAATGAAGGGATCGATAAAGGGTGCACCAAATATCTCGAACGGGCGGCATGTGCCTCTCCCTTCTGAGATATTTGTGCCTTCCCAGATAACCTGTCCCGGATATACCTGAGCGGTTTCTGAAAGGGGCATATTGGGAGAAGGCATAACCCATCGTAGTCCGGTATCGTTCCATAACATGTGCCGAAACCAGCCTTTGAGTGGAAGCACGGTGAGTTCACAGTCAATCTGAAAGGCATCTCTAAATAGGTATGCCAGCTCCCCCATAGTCATTCCGTGGCGCATGGGAAGTGCGAAAGGGCCCACAAGGGAGTAAAACTCGGGGCGCAAAAGATTTCCCTCTACTATTACTCCGCCCAAAGGATTGGGCCTGTCCAATAAAAGAATTCTCTTTCCTGCCTTGGCAGCTTCCTTGAGACAGAAAAGCATGGTGGAGATAAACGTATATACCCGTGTCCCCACATCTTGCAGGTCAATGACGAGAAGATTTATTGCGTCGAGGAAATGGGATAGTCTATCCGTTTTTTGCCCGTACAGGCTGATTGCTGGGATATGTAACGCTGGATCAACGTAATCCTCTGTCTCAACCATATTGTCCTGATCTTCGCCCGTGAATCCATGTTGGGGCCCGAAAATGATCTTTAGCTGTCCAGGAAGGAGTGAAGAGATTACATCCTTTGCATTTTGGAGGTTATGGTCCACAGAGGCTTGGTTAGCTAAGAGCCCTAAGGATTGACCTCTGAACCGTTTCCAATATTCTTGCCCGAATTGATCCAAACCTGTTGCAATGTTTGCCATTAAACCCTCTTTGATTAATTATTACCGATGCAGAGCCAGCTCATAGTATACCATAACCTCGTGATTTTTCCGCCTCTTATTCGCCTTCGCCAGAATACCCTGCAGCTTGTCGGAGCAAAGCGAAGATCCCGCTTGCGGGGCTGCAGGGATGATCGGCCTTCGCTAAAAGCTCCGTCCCGACTGAAGATGGCGGGGCGAACGCGCCGACTTGTCCCGCCGAAGTTTTAACGAAGTCGGAAGCTTGAACAGCGCC
>DAOVRY010000281.1 GCA_030633645.1 Pseudomonadota bacterium
TCCACCAAGGCGACCCTCGTCTCCTGTGGCCTTGCATTAATCATCAGTTCATTAGTCATGATCTGACCTCACAAAAACACACCCTTTGTTTTTAGTATCTTCATTCCCGCTACCTGGTTCTCGGGCAAAGCACATATCTCCTTGATAATCTCTGTGGGCTTCATTTCCGGGCCCCTTCCGTGTCTTACAACTAATTCCAGCTCATCAGGGGACACCAGACGTATTTCTTTCACCTGAGATCGAATATCAACTGTTCTCTCACCTTTTCTGTTCTTCTTGACTGCTACATAGGAGTTGAGCTTCAAGAACCTATCCAGATCCTCTTTTTTGAAAGAGCCGTTTATTGTAATGTGAAAATGGCTTTCTTTGATCTGAGGAGGGGAGCTCCCGATCGATACCTCTTCTGTGAAAAGAACCCTGATTCCGGAGGGCAATTCCCCATTAAGCCGTTCAGTTGAAAGAGTTGCCTTTTCACCGTCCTTAACATGAATATCCATTACCTCACTCAGGCTTTCTATCCCCACTGGTAAAGCTGTTGCAAAGGAAACCTTGGGCATGGGATGATACCCACCAGAATAAACTAAATCTAATCCAGCTCTCCCAAATGCCCTGATGAACAGCCGAGAGAGCTCCAAATGACTGAGGTATTGAGCCTTTTCAAGTTTTGTAAAATGGAGCCGATACCTCTTGAAGGTGCCCGTCGATTGTTTTGGCTGGGCAGCAACTGTCTCATCGAACCAATGAGACCCATTAAATAGAACCGGGGAAATGCCGCGATCATCACAGGCGCCGCAGCTCGAACAGTGCTCCCTGCAGTCTGGTGTTTTTTCACCCTCCAGAGCCTTTTGCCATTCCTGCGCTAAGAACTCCTTACACACACCAGGCTTAATGTGGTCCCATGGCATGATTTCATCAGGATCACGGTGGCGAAGAAGATAGAAATCGGGATCAAGACCGTGGCTTTGGAAAGCCTTTCTCCAGATATCTACGTTAAGGTGCTCAGTCCAGCTGTCGAAACGGGCGCCATTGTTCCAGGCCTCAACCACCACCTCTGTTAATCTCCGATCACCCCTTGAAAAAATCCCCTCCAGCCAGCTTGCCTCCGGTCTGTTCCATTTGACCTTTACTCTGCGCCCCGCAAGCCTTTCCCTTATGAAGTTGATTCTTCGTTTGCTCTCCTCAAGTCCAAGCTGGGGCATCCATTGAAAAGGTGTATGGGCCTTAGGAACAAAGCAGGCAACACTGACATTGAGGACCTGTTTTTTTCTTCCCTGAGGTGCTAATCTGGAAATTTTCTTACTGAGTTCGACTATAGCCATAAGATCACTATCTTGCTCATAGGGAAGCCCTATCATAAAGTAAAGCTTAATCAGGTTCCAGCCCCCTTCATAAATCTGCCTCGCAGCCTCTAAGATCTGATCATCCGTCAACC
The DNA here is from genome assembly GCA_030633645.1 of Pseudomonadota bacterium. Lineage (GTDB taxonomy): Bacteria > Desulfobacterota > DSM-4660 > Desulfatiglandales > B25-G16 > JADFWK01. Next base: position 1,433 of record DAOVRY010000281.1, read on the forward strand.
CCTTATTAATAATATCCCTAAGCCTCTGACTGCCTGTTTCAGGTGCAACCGTAAAACTCGTTTTCCTGACCTTTTTTATCTCTTTCATTAATTCAGAAACAGCACTATCCATCCTTAGGGACGAAAAACTAACTGCGACATGTCTATCAGCTATCCGCGCCATCAACTCCTTTAACAGAGGAATAACGCAGCTATAATCCCCCGAACTGAGAGAGAGAAGGGATAGATCCTCAAACCCTGTCTCATTGAGGCCGCATTCCGCTGCGCGCAAAATCTCTAAAGGATGCCGTTCTCTAACAGGTCTATAGATCATACCAGCCTGGCAGAAGCGACACCCACGACTACAGCCCCTGGAAATCTCAATGGTGAATCGATCGTGCACCAATTCGGTAAACGGAACTATCTGCTGTGAGGGAAAGGGGTAGGAATCAAGATCTGGAACAATAGCTTTCTCAACAGCTGTGTACCCCTTATCTAAACCCTTTACCGAGCGGATAAGCCCCTTGGTATCGTACTCAACCTCAAAAAAAGAGGGAATGTAGATACCTCTTAGTTTTGAAAGCTCCCGCAACAATTCACCCTTGCTCTTTCTTGCATCCCGTTTCCACTCCCGCACCGTTCGACAGATTGAAAGTGCTGCTTCCTCCCCGTCACCGATAACCATGGCGTCAAAAATCTTGGCTACCGGCTCTGGATTAAAGCATGCAGGGCCACCCGCTATAATCAGGGGATCATCAGATCCCCTCTGCTCGGACAAAAAGGGGACATGTGCAAGATCGAGCATGGACAAAATATTCGTATAGCAGAGTTCATGTTGCAAGCTAAAACCTACGATATCAAACTCAGACAGAGGCCTGCCTGATTCCAGAGACGTGAGGGGAATGTTTCTGGTTCTGAGCTCGGTCTCTAAATCTACCCAAGGGGCAAACACCCTTTCACCTGCAAGCCAGTTCTGAGCGTTTAAAATCTGATACAGAATCTTGAGGCCACTATGGGACATTCCTATTTCGTAAACATCAGGAAAGGCAAGGGCAATAGAGACCTCCACCTGACCGCGATCTTTTTTGATGGAATTTATTTCCCCACCCAGATACCTGCTCGGCCGCACTATTTTAGAAAACCATGGTTGGTCAAATATATCCATACCTTGTTACCGTATGAGTAACTGCCACCAAGACACTAAGACACTAAAATCAAAGAATCATTCTTTTAATACCCTTTTTATGCGAGGCACATTGTCTTCTTCATTTTCAGATAGGGTGATAAACTCATATTTAGCCTTTGTGTCTTGGTGCCTTTGTGGCTACCTGAACAGTTACCCGTATGATACCAAAATACAAGGCAACTCCTCCACATGAGAGGTGATAGAACCAAAAAA
>DAOVRY010000282.1 GCA_030633645.1 Pseudomonadota bacterium
ACCAACTCTAGGTCGGGGAAATCCCTTTTGGTATCTCTTGCTGCCTCAATTACTCCTTTGGAATGTCCATGGGCAGCATCGATAACAATGACGTCTACGTTTGCGGCTATTAATCGACGGGTCCTCTCCTCTCTATCCGGACCAACCCCAACTGCTGCCCCAACACGTAATCTCCCATGTTGATCCTTGCATGCGTCAGGGTATTTTTTGATCTTTTCAATGTCCTTTATGGTTATAAGCCCCTGCAGCTTCCCTGCATCGTCAACAACCAGTAATTTCTCTATCCTTCGTTCATGGAGGACGGTCTTTGATTCCTCCAGGGTTGTCCCAACAGGCACGGTAGCCAGGTTATCCTTGGTCATCACGTCTCCAACCGTTTTGTCAATGTTTGTTTCAAACCGCAAGTCCCGGTTTGTTATGATCCCCACCAAGTTGCCCTCTTTAACAACAGGTACGCCGGAAATCCTGTATTTTTCCATAATACTGAGGACCTCAAAGATCTTCTGATCCGGATCAATAATAATGGGGTCAAGAATCATCCCACTTTCTGATTTCTTGACCTTCTCGACCTCTAGGGCCTGCCTTTCGGCACTCATGTTTTTATGGATGAATCCTAAACCACCCTGTCTGGCCAACGCTATTGCCGCTTCAGATTCGGTGACCGTATCCATTGCTGCACTGACAATGGGTATGTTAAGGGAAATATTCCGAGAAAGCTTTGTTTTGACGTCTATGTCTTTTGGTAACACAGCGGATTCCCCTGGGACCAAAAGGATATCGTTAAAGGTAAGTGCTTCCTCCAGTAGTTGATTAGCCATCTCTTTCTCCTTCCACGTGTTGTATCAAAATGCCCTCCAATAAATCACTATAACTAACTATAATCTCATCCTTCCCAAAATAATCCATAAATTTCATTACCATTAAGCTGCCCGGTAGGATAATATCCTCTCTTCCAGATTCAAGGCCAGGAAAACTCAGCCTTTCTGCTGCTGGCATCCCTTTCAGTGTTTCAAACAGGAGCCCAACATCGTGCCTTTTGACTGAAAGACCATTTATGTTTCTTTCACTGAAATTATCCTCTGTTATACCGTGGATCATTGCAGCGAGGGTTACTACGGTTCCCCCAGTCCCTATAAAGGCAGCGTTTCGGTCTCCAGATTCTTTTAATGAAGAAAGCCTTGTTTTGCACACATCCTCAATATGCTTGCTCAGGTGCCATATCTCCTCTTCTTTTGGAGGATCCGTTGTCAGAAACGTTTCTTTTAACACCACTACTCCGAGCTCTACTGACAGGTATGAAGTTTTTTTGCTATTGGTGCGGATAAATTCCGTGCTCCCGCCACCAAGATCAAAAATGACACAAGACTCGCTCCCCAGGTCCAGTGAGGATAAAACCCCCTTCTCGGTCAGTTCGGCCTCCTCTTGTCCCGAGATAATTCTTACCTTATGGCCTAGGTGTTCGGCAATCGAGGTAATAAAGGCATCCCTGTTGGCTGCCTTTCTGACTACCCCGGTTGCTATTACAAGGGGAGAAGACACGCCAAACTGGCTAGCAATGCCAAAGAGCTCCCGGAGTGCAGTAATGGTCCTGGCTATGGCACCCGGCTTAAGCATGCAACCTTCGTTATTGTTGAAACCCTCTCCGAGCCTCGTAATAACCCTTTTTCGCAAAACCGGCGTAAAGGGAGTACCTGAGGTGCCTTTTTCGGCAATCAACATCCTTATGGAATTGGTTCCTATTTCTATGGATGCAATGGGATCCATAAACTGTCAGCTTTGGAATCAACCTATTAAGCGAGACAACACAGACTTTAAGGTGCCAATCTTACCGGTATAAAAATGGTCCGCCCCCTCGATGACCTCCAATTCCGCCGCAGGATTCCACATAGAGATCAATCTGTTGATCCTATCAACTGGTGCAATATCATCGCTACCACCACCGACAACTGCCGTAATCTTCGGGTTGAGGGACAAAAAGGAAAAATCTAAAAAGGCAACCGGCGGGGATACCATAATCATATTGCTGACCGCAAAGTCGCTTGTGGTGATCTTAGCATTTACCCATGCCCCGAATGAATATCCTGCCAGATCAATATCCCTCTTTCCCAGAGCATACAAATACAGGAGGGCAGATTTTACATCCTCCCTTTCTCCTGTTCCCTGATCATATCGCCCTTCGCTGTCTCCAGCGCCTCTAAAGTTAAACCTCAGGGTTGTAAAACCCTTGCTGTGGTAAACCTGAGCCAGTGCTGCTACTACTTGATCATACATGGTACCGCCATACAGTGGATGTGGGTGGGTAATCACAGCCCCCCGTTCTCCTTTCTGGATGCACATGAGGCCCTCAATCTGCAGACCGTTGGACTCAAACCTGATATTCTCTTCTTTCACGATATGGTCAGAATCTCTTAAAGAGGTTTTCCATGTCTCTTTTTAACTTCTCTGGCACCAGATAAAGCTCTTTGTCAGATAACCTGGCAAAGATGGCATCTCCTCTGGCCAGCGTATTTTTGTCCTGATCTTGAATCCACCCTCTGACCTGGCACAAACGCCCCTTGTTTTCTTCCATCATCCGGGCCTTAACCGTCAATACTGTATACAATGGAACTGGCTTGATGTATTTAATCTTCATGCTTCTGGTGACAAAAAAGATCCTTTTGAAGTATATCACAGCCCACGACATGGCCTCATCTAATAGGGTTGAAACTATCCCACCGTGGGCCATATTTTCCCAACCGCCATAGTTTTTTCCTAAGGTTATGTCTGAACAAAGATACTCTCCGAGCAGGTAGAAGTGAAGGTTG
>DAOVRY010000088.1 GCA_030633645.1 Pseudomonadota bacterium
CCTATGATTCTAAGGCTTAGGAGGCAATAAACCATTTTGAATCGACCCAGTAAGGGGCCATGTTATAGGGCATAACCAAAAAAAAGACATCCATACCCTGGACTTTGACGTTACCCTGAGGTCAAAGTGTTTTTTCTTGCAATCAACAGAAAGATTGTGGTATTAAGCCGCTGAAAAATCCTAACGTGGGAGTAGGGAGTGATGAAAACATCCAAGGAAGAAATTAATGCCTTTCTCGGCAAGGACACAGAGTTTGAGGGTAAATTCTCCTTTACAGGTGCTGTGAGAATAGACGGAAAATTCTCTGGCGAAATTGAATCCAGCGGAACCTTGATAGTAGGGGAAAGCGCAACGATTACAGCCCAAATACATGTTGCTGATATGATAATAAGCGGAGAAGTCCGTGGCGATATATTCGCTGAAAATAAGATCGAGATCAATGTCTCCGGCAAACTCTTTGGCAACATTCAAACCCCAAAGCTCGTCATTGAAGAAGGGGTTATCTTTGAGGGAAATTGCAGAATGAAAGATCTGGGCAAAGCAACAAAGAAAGATCTTGGCCCATCTCCTAGAGAGACTGAAAACCTTTCCATTTTAAAATAGCCAGCATATTCCCGTTACAGCACTAAAGAAAAATTGTGGTCAGTAATAGAGGTTTAGAATGATCTTAGAATCCTTGCAAAAGATAAAGCAGGCAGAAACCGAGGCAAAAAAGAAGACACAAGAGGCTGTAGAAGAGGCAAAATGGCTTATTGAGAGTGCTAAAAAAGAGTCAGAGAAACTCTTAGTGGAGAAGATGAGAGAGGCTCAAGGGCAGGCAGAAAAGATGAGAGAGGATGCGGGAGATACGGCAAAGAAGGAATGTCAGAACCTTTCAACTGAATGGAATAAGGAAACCGAGGAACTCAGAAAACAAGGCCAGCAGAACATGGAAAAGGCCAAGGACTTCATTTTACGTTCTCTGTTAGGTTGATGTTATGTTACGACCAACCCGGATGAAAAAGCTGCAAATCCTCGCACTCGAGGGATATAGGGATACCATAGTCAAGGGGCTCCAAGGGCTCGGTACTGTCCATCTTACTGATTATTCGGAAAAGCTTTCCGACCCCCCCTGGAAGGATCTGTTACAGCCTCACCCCCTGTCTCCACATGTTCGGAAAATAGCTACACAGAATATCGCGCTGAATCGCTTGCTCGATCTTTTTGAACGCTATGATCCCGAGGCAAGAGAGGGTTTTTTCAAGGCTGTTTTTGCTCCCCTACCACCAAAGAAGCTCGAGAGCAGAGAGGTCTTTGGTGCAGAGCTTATTGAGACTGTTGATGGAATTGTTGAAAAGGTCGAGGGTGAGGTGGAGAATCCTGTTAAGGATCTCGAGAAGATCGAAGAAGAGATTGCAGAACTCCGGAGGAGCAGAGGATTACTGGAACTGGTTTTGTCTTTAGAGATTGACCTAAGAGACGTTGGTGAGTCGGACTACTTATCTGTCTCTATAGGGATTGCCCCGAAGGAAGCCTTGGAAAGCATAAGAGAGAGGATAGAGGATCTAACAGACAATACCTACTATCTTGGGGCTCGCGAGACAACTGAGAACAAGCTCGTAACAGTAATAATCTGCCTCAAGGAGCATGCGTCAACCGTACTACCCAATCTTCGCCGCCTGAACTGGGAAAGGATTGAATTGGAGGGTCAAGAGGGAAAACCACAAGAGGCAATTGATTCCATTGATACCAGGTTAATGGAATTGGGCCAGGACAAGACAGAAAAGGAGCAAATTATTGTTGATGCTGCTCGGAGATGGCGAGACGAGCTTAAGAAGTACCAGGAATTTCTCATGATTGAGCGGCAGAGACAAGAAAGTCAGACTAAATTTGCAAGGATGGAGCACATTGTGGCTCTTGAAGGTTGGATCCCCCAGCACTCGGTTACCCGGGCCGTTGAAGAGATACAAGGGGTCAGCAATGGGGCATGTGTGGTAGATATATCGGATCCCGACGACAAGGATGATGTGCCAGTTCAGTTGAAAAATCCTAAATTTTTTAAGAGCTTTGAGCTGCTAACGCGTCTGTATGGCTTGCCAAGCTATAATGGGGTCGATCCTACCCTTTTCTTAGCTCCGGGTTTCCTCTTGTTTTTTTCAATTATGTTAACCGATGCGCTGTATGGGGTAATCGCCCTTGTTTTGGGCATGTCATTGATAAGGGGAGGGGGAAGATATAATGAGGCCATCAAGGATGGCGGAATCATCCTTTCCTCTGCCGGAGTTGCCACAATCATCATAGGTGCCCTGTCTGGGGGATGGTTCGGGGGGTTTGGCCTTAGGGTGCCCGTGCTAGCAGCGCTCCAGGTATTTGATCCCATGGTTCAGGTCACCACCTTCTTGCTGATCGCTCTTATTATTGGACTCACTCACGTTAATATAGGTGTGGTGATCAATGTTGTGGACAGGCTCAAAACAGGACAGGTGTGGAAAGCCATGAGCGGAAATCTCTGGTTTTTGTTTATTCAGCCAGGGCTTTTCTTCTTTCTGACAGGCCATAAGTCACTCGGCTACATATTCATCGTTATCTCTCTCATGCTGCTCTTTGCGGGACATAAAGCCATGTCAATGTTCCAAGTAACCGGATTCATGGGGGATATTCTCTCTTATGCTAGGCTTATGGCCTTGGGGCTGTGTACGACGGGGATTGCCATGACCGTTAATGTGCTCGCTGGCATGCTCTCCGTGGTTGGTGCAATCGGGACAATTTTTGCTGTGATTATCTTTCTCTTTGGGCACCTCTTCAATTTTCTCATTAATGCCATGGGAGCCTTTGTTCACGGCTTAAGGCTGCATTACGTAGAGTTTTTTACCAAATTTTATCAGAGCGGGGGAACAGAATTCAAACCCCTTGAAATGAGATTTGACATAGTAGAGATTAAATAGAAGGGAGATTTTTATGGAATTATCATCGGGAGCAATATTGGCAATTATTGGGGCAGCCATTTCGATGGGCTTGGCTGCGATTGCCTCTGGGATCGGCGTGGGTTTGGCTGGTGTTGCAGGGGCTGGCGTTATTTCAGAGGATCCAAAGAAGTTTGGGCCTGTTTTAGTGCTCCAGGCCCTGCCGCAAACCCAAGGAATATATGGGTTCCTCGGGGCTGTGTTGATTCTCATCGGGGTTGGCGTGCTCGGGGGAGTGGTCAAGGAAATCCCGATAGGCATGGGGTATGCTGCACTGGGAGGCGGCATTGTTATTGGTCTCAGTAGTTTTACGGCAGTTGCTCAGGGAGCGATAGCTGCGAGCGGTATGGGCGCGGTTGCCAAGAGGCCTGAGACATTTGGCCAGGCGGTTGTCCTGGCAGTCATGGCAGAGACCTTTGCCATTTTTGGTCTCCTTATAGCTATCCTGATTTTTGTGGGAACCAAGATCATGGGTGGTTAAATCAAACCTCTTCCCTGAATACCGTTTCTATATAATAGAGGAGCAATTATGTCAGAACCAGGGGTGGAGAAAATAATATCTCATGTACAGGCCGAGGCCGAAAAAGAGATATCTGAAGTACTGCTTACCGCTCAAACAGAGGCAGCAAAGATCAAGCAGGCTGCCCAGGAGAAAGCAGAGCAGGAGGTTGAGAGAATTCTCTCAAATGGTAAACGCCTTGCCTCCCTTGAAGAGCAAAGGATGTTAGCTGAGACTAAGATCGATGTACGGCGAAAGCGGATGAATGCCCGGGAAGAGGCGATCGATAGTTCATTTTCAGAGGCCAAAAAGGTTTTGGAAGCGTTAGCTGCACAAGGGAAACAGGACCATTTTGCCTACAAGGACATCTTGTTCAACTTGATTGCCTCTGCCTCTGAAGTTGTTGCCGGCGACAAGCTCGAATTAGTCCTCAATCACAGGGACAGGAAAAGCTTCAATAAAGAAACGTTAAAAGAGGTGGGCGAGTTGGTCAAACAGAGGACCGGGAGAAGCATATCTCTGGTCTTGGCCGATGAACCCATGCAATTTCTGGGAGGTGTGGTTGTTCGGGATTTGGAGAAATCGGTGGAAATTGACAATACCCTTGAAACCAAATTGAACCGGCTTAAAGAGGACATACGGGTAGATGTGGCCAAGATCCTTTTTGGGGATAGGTTATGATTCGCGATGTTCTTTCATACCTGTACGTCAACGCAACAGTAATGGCGAAAGAGGGAAAGTTCATTTCTGCAGGGAGATGGGATGATCTGTGGGGATGCACCTCGCCTGGAGAGATCGCGTCTCTGCTGGAAGGAACAGATTATTTTCCGTATCTCTCAGAGGCAGCAGTTCATGAGGCCCGGGCATTGGAAAAGGCTATTTTGGAAGAATTCTCCGCATTAGGGCAGGAGATTTCCAAGATTATTCCGAAAGGGGCATGGCCAATACGAGAGTATCTCCTGAAAAAATGGGATGTTATCAATTTAAGGACCGCACTGCGGGGAATGCATGGAGGGCTACAAAAAGAGCATCTCATGGATTCCTTTCTCGAGGGAGGCGAGTTGAATGTTACCTTTTTCAAGAGCTTCCTTGATGCAGAAGGCATGGACGATTTTGTGGCGCTGTTGACAGGAACCCCTTACCAGGTATTGGGCGAGGGTTTGGCTCGGTACCATGAGACTCACAATCTGTTTTTTTTAGAGTCTTTGCTGGATAAGGTTTTCTGGGAAGATTTATGGACAAAGGTTTTGAAGGCCAGAGGAATCAAGGAATTCAGAGAATTTGTAGAGGTCTGCGTTGAAACGCACAACCTCAAGATCATTTTGAGGGCCAAGAGTGACGGTCTCCTTCGAGAAGATATTGATCCCTTTCTCATACCTGAGTGCGCAATCATTGATAAACTGCTCTCAACCTTTGATGAAGAGGACCTGCCGGGCCTTTTACCGCTCCTGGAAGAAACACCATATTTTGAACCCCTTGTAGGTGCACAGCATGAGTATGAAAGAACCGGCTCTGTTGTGGCCTTTGAAGAGGTGCTCGATAGCCAGGCCCTTAATAAGGCACAAGATATTAGGAGAAAAAAGCCGTTTGGCCCCGGTCCTCTCATCGGCTTTCTGGTATCAAAGGAAACAGAAGTAAAGAATCTTCTGGCTATTGTTAGGAGCACAGAGGTTGATCTGAGTAGAGATGAAGTCAGAGAGTCAGTAATGAGGAAAAAATGGAAATTGCCCTGATCGGAGATAGACATACTGTGTGTGGTTTCAAGCTGGCAGGCATTGGAAAGACATTTCGGATGGAAGATTTGAGGGAAGCGGGTGTTAGAGCAGTGCTGAGGGATCTATTTGACGGCACAGTCGGCATAATATTGGTTACTGAAAAGACAGCCGTGGAAATAGGGGATGTTCTGGATGAGGTGAATAGATAG
>DAOVRY010000276.1 GCA_030633645.1 Pseudomonadota bacterium
TAATGACTGGTAAGTTATGGATATCTTTAATGTGCATAAGCTATGGGTAGATAAATTCCAAAAATATCGGCTTCCACATACACGTCTTTTCTTGCTTGCTAATCAATGCACTCGGGCTTCTCTATATTAATTATACCAGCTATAATCATAGATTGCATATTGAAGTTAACTAAAAAGGTAAACCATGTCAAGGCGATTTCCAGGGTAACGCCAAAGTCTAGGGTATGGGTATCTCTTTTTTGCACAATTCGCCGGAGGCGGATCCCCCTTTGTTCAGCCCTTTGGTTGTCTATGGTTAGTGCATTTGATCCTTTGTGAAAATGGTACTTCGTTGAAAGGGGTGAATAGAAAGGGCAGGTGCGAGGGAACCATATCCTCTGATAGGTAATGCCCCTATAGCGAACTCTTGTGGATTTCTGCACAAGGTAACGGTCGGAATAGGCTCGGCTTTTCCCTTGCACTCTCTTAGCATATTCTGTTAAATTAATATAAATAAGTTAGTAGAATTAATACAAAAACTCTCGAATTCCTTTGAGGAGCTGGTGCAGTAACATATCCTCAGGTGGAAGCTTTGCACAGCGGTACAATTTCCGTCATATGGGCAGGAGGGCGGCAAACCAAAAAGAAGCCCTCCTGCCCATAGATAAGAAGTTGCAGCCATAGTTTGTCAGAAGAGGGGTCTTATGCAAAGGTCTCCAGGTTGCGCTAGATAGTATGAGGGATTGGTTATAGGGCAAAAAATGTGAGCAGAAATTTAACAGACCAAGGAGGAAACGATGTCAGAAGAAGAAATACAGGGTGAAGGCTTTATCGTTAAGGACAAAAGGACTTTTGATAGCGAAGGAAAGGTGAAGGAGGAATTTAAGAAGGCTCCTGATAGGGAGGAAGCGGTACAGGAGGAACGGGAAAAGGATACGGGGGAACAAAACTGGAAGAAAGAGCAGAAAGCTTCTCCCTTGCCAGAAGTAAATTTTTCCTCCTTTCTCCTCTCACTGAGCTCGTCAGCACTCCTTCACCTGGGAGAAATCGCAGACCCTCAGTCAGGAGAAAAAAAGAAGGACCTGGCATTAGCCAAACAATCGATTGATATTATTGCGATCCTCAAGGACAAGACTAAGGGCAACCTCAGCGAGGAAGAGGGGAAACTCCTAGAGAGTCTTCTCTACGATCTTCGCATGCGGTTTGTTACAGCAAGCGAACAAGAATGACCTCCACACCTGCAAGAGAGCAATCGAGTGTCGCTCACATCAATCAGTCCACCATTGAAATAGAGGCTCCGGCTAAGCTCAATCTGTTCCTCAGAATCACTGGGAAGAGGGCCAATGGGTATCATGAGATAGAGTCCCTTTTTGTCCCAGTGGCTCTCTATGATAACCTAAAGATAAGTATATTAGAAGAGGGGATAGAGACCTCGTGTAGCGGAAGGAAACTGCCTGAAGGCCAGAATGATCTTGTCAATAGAGCGGCCCTTTCCTTTTTTGAAGAAACCAGAATCAGCAAGGGAGCTAAAATAAGCCTCATCAAGAGGATACCTATCTCTTCTGGCTTGGGCGGTGGCAGTAGTGATGCCGCGGCAACCTTGAGAGGACTCAACATACTTTGGGGCAACCCCCTCTCGAAAAGAGATCTCGAAAGGCTTGCCCTTTCTTTAGGCGCAGATGTTCCATTTTTTCTCTTACAGAGGCCAGCGGTAGCCAGGGGGATTGGAGAAATACTCGAGCCAATAAAGAACTTTCCGGATTTGTGGTATGCTATCGTGAGTCCGAATCTGATGGTCTCTACGGCGTGGGCTTACAAGAGGGCCAGATTAGAGTTGACAGCTGATGGCAAGCGGGATATAATAAACGTCTTTAATAGTGCCATTCTCAATATCCAAGAATTACTTTTCAATGATCTTGAAAGCGTTACCTTGAGCAAATACCCTTTTCTTTGCTCCATTAAGGCCTCCCTAAAAGTATTAGGTGCTCTTGGTGCCTTGATGACCGGCAGTGGCCCGAGTATTTTTGGTGTTTTTGACTCAGAGAAAAGGGCTCATGAAGCTGGGAAGGCATTGGTCTGCCAATGGCGGAAACACGATGTATTTGTTGTAAGAGGCTTGAGTTAGTGTGCTTTAATTGGTTGTTTCTCATGCGGTGAATACTGGGGTGTCGTCAAGCGGTAAGACACGGGCCTTTGGAGCCCGCATTCGGAGGTTCGAATCCTCCCACCCCAGCCAATATTGAGCGAATGGTTTTTTGGAGCGCGAGAGGAAGATCCTGTGTACAAGCTTGATGATAGTTTGAAGCTATTTGGTGGCACAGCCAACATAGACCTCACCAAAGAGGTATGTGATTACTTGGGGATCATTCCCGGAAAGATGGTAAACAAAACCTTCAGCGATGGAGAGATTCGCGTTGAAATCGATGAAAATGTAAGGGGGAGAGACACCTTCATACTTCAGTCTACTTGTAGCCCAGTTAATGACAACCTTATGCAGCTCTTGATAGTGACCGATGCACTCAAAAGGGCCTCGGCCAGAAGTATAACGGCTGTAATGCCGTACTATGGCTATGCTCGGCAGGACAGGAAGGTTAAGCCACGGGTTCCTATAAGCGCTAAGCTCGTTGCGGATCTGATAACCGTTGCTGGGGTGGATCGGGTGATATCAATCGATCTGCATGCTGGGCAGATACAGGGATACTTCAATATTCCTGTGGATAATCTGTTTGCAGCACCGATTCTTTTGAGCTACATCAGGAAGCATTTTGAAGGCAACCTGTCGATAATATCCCCGGATGCTGGTGGTGTGGAGAGGGCACGGGCCTTTGCTAAGAGGCTCAATGCCTCATTGGCCATAATAGATAA
>DAOVRY010000033.1 GCA_030633645.1 Pseudomonadota bacterium
AACTCAATAAACCATTTACTATCTCTGGAGAAAAACATGAATGCCTATACCGGAAGAAAGAGGGTGAAGGCCGCATTTAAAAGAGAATATGCGGATGTGGTGCCCGCATATCCCATATTAGGCCAGTTTACCGCCCAGCTGACTGGCATTAGTATAAAAGAGTTTCTTACAGACAAACAGAAACTTGCTAAGGCAGAGATTGCCGCCTATGAGAGATACAGGCCCGATATTATTGTAGTCATGGCAAATTTGCTCATGGAGGCCGAGGCCATGGGAAATGAGCTGAAATTTCCAGATGACGGAATGTGTATATCCAAAAAGCTGGCCCTTGAGGATAAAGCAAAACTAAACAGCCTCACCATACCAGACCCTTATAAAGATGGAAATTTACCTGATTATCTTGATGCATGCAAGATGATCAAGGATGCTATAACTGATTCTAGTGTTGGGGCAGTTATTGCCGGGCCATGGACTATCGCAATTGCCCTAAGGGGTGCCACTGAACTGATAAGGGATGCAATGAAAGACCCTGCCTACGTTCATGAACTGATGGAGTTCACCACAGAGGTAGCCATCCGTTTTGGGCTGGCAATCCCATCAACTGGAGCAGGTATGAGTTATTCAGAGGCACCAGCTTCAGCCAGCCTAATCTCTCCAAAGATGTACAGGGAGTTTGTATTTCCATATCACAAAAAGGCAATAGGGAGATTGAAGGAGGAAGGCATTAACTGCACCTTACATATCTGAGGGTATGCAGATCCCATCCTGGAAGAGATGGTAGAAACAGGTGCAGCGGCAATAAGTGTTGATGAACCCACAAATCTGGCCAAGGCAGTTGAGGTTGCAAGGGGCAAGGCGGTTGTCATTGGTAATGTGAATACAAATCTATTTTTTTTAGGCAGCAAGGATGATATGGAAAAAGCAATCCAAAACTGTATTGATATAGCTGCTCCCAATAGTGGATTTATCCTTGCCTCTGGATGTGAAGTTCCAGGAATCGCTCCACCCGAAAAAATACAGTGGTTTATGAATGCCGCTAGGAGATTTGGGAGATACCAGTAGGATGGAACTTGGTTCTATCAGTTTGATTCGTTGAGTTGTTTGAGTAATCAGTAAAACCAATGCAATACATTTAACCAACTGAACAGAAGTTGATATGTTTATACTAGATAGGGAACAGAAAATCTTTGAGATCGGAGGAATTAAGGTAGGCGGCCAGCCTGGGGAAAATCCCACGGTAGTTATATCCTCTATTTTTCAAAAAGGAGACAGGCTATTTGAGGGAGCAAAGAGAAAAAAGGGCTTTAACGAGAAGCGGGCAGAAGATCTTTTGAAAATGACAGACAGGCTATCAGCAGAGACTGGGGTTCCCTGCATGGCCGATATAGTGGCCAACACAGGTGCAGAATTTAAAACCTATATTGACTTCGTGACAAGCGTAAGTGGCATGCCATTTTGCATTGACGCCTGGCCCATGAAAACCAAGCTAGAAGGTGCTCGCTACTGCACTGAAAAGGGCCTTCTGGACCGGATGTTTTACAACAGCCTGACCATGTGGGAAAAGGATCTGGAGACCGAGATAAAGGAGATTGCTGGCATTGGAGTCAAACATGTGCTCCTGGTGGCCTTTGATCAGGAGGATCAGATGCCCTCAGCCCGAGTCGGGGGAACACAGAAACTATTAGATGCCGTGGAAAAGGTTGGGGCCACATTTGAAAGCCTCCTGGTTGACGCCTCTGTTATGAATGCACCTGCTACAGCCTTCTGTTCTCTTGCAAACAGATTGATCAAGCAAAAATGGGGATTTCCATGCGGCAGTGCCCCTTCCAATGGTTCCTACCTGTGGAAGACTGCAAGGCAGATGTGGGGATTCAAGGGTTGGTCCGGGGCAGATGCCGCCCTTCAGGGGATAGCTTCCCTGGTCTACCACGATTTTATCTTTTCCGGACCTATGGCCGGGGCAGAAAGGGTCTTCCCTGCTGTGGCGCTAGCGAACGCATTCCTAGCCACCATGGTCTTTGATGAAACAAGGAGACTTCCTGATGCAGGAAATCACCCCTTGAATAAACTCTTTCCCGATTTTGCTGCCCAACTTAAGGGGATTACATAACAGGAGAATCATTATGGCGCAGTTAGCATCAAAGGAGCGGGTCCTGAGGTTATTCAAGAGAGAGCCCATTGATACCATGCCCTGTTTCAGTGGGCAAGGGATGGTTACGGTACCCGCTATCCAGAGCCTGGGAATACGCTTTCCAGAGATACATCTTACCCCTGAAAACATGGCCGGCTCGGCAAAAAAATCGATGGATATGTTTGAATTCGATTCTATTGTTGTTCCTTTCGATATGTGTACAATTCCTGAGGCATTTGGATTGCCAATAAGCATATACGAAGATTCAGAAGATATCCTGTACCCCACTATCCCCCAGAAATGGCGATCACCGGAAGAGATCGTAATGCCTCATGACTATTTGCAGAGAGGAAGGATGCCAGTTGTCGATAAGGCCCTGAACCTCCTGAGGGATGGGGCAGGTAAGGATAAGGCCATAGGCTCCTGGATCCTCGGCCCTTTCACCTTAGCAGGCCAAATCGTCGAGCTGGATGTCTTAATGAAGATGACCTTAAAAGCGAGATCCAGAGTAGAATCACTCCTTGATAAACTTACCGAACTTATCATCGATCTTGGCAAGCATTACTACGCTGAAGGGGCTGATTACCTAAACCTCCGTGAAATGGGAACAGGATCAGATCTTCTCAGCCCCAGGCTGTTTAAGACAATGATCCTGCCACGTTTGCAAAAGGTCTTTCATGCCTGGGACTTTCCCACAGTATTACACATATGCGGTTCAACAGACCTGATAGCTGAGATGATGGCGGAATCAGGTGCCGATGCTATAAGTGTAGATCATAAGAATACCCTTGCTGAAACCAGGAAAAAGGTAGGAGATAAGATGCTCCTTTTTGGTGATTACAATGGATTTACCTTACCGAAAAAGGCTGCACAAGAAGAAATCAGCAGCTCAATTCAGGGATGCATTGATGCTGGTGTGGATGCTGTCTGGCCTGGATGTGATATATGGCCTGATGTGAATGAACAAAACTTATTGACCATAAATAGGCACATAAAGGAGTTGGGCAGAAGCCCTTCTCCTGCCGTAGGCAGACTCTAGAGGAGGATAAGGTATATGGCAAAAGAAAAGCTAAGAGAGGAGCTCTTAAAGCAACTCAGCGATAATGTGGTCAGCTTTGATGAAGATAAGGTAGCTGAGGCAGCCGAAAGGGTGGTTGCAGAAGGATTGGACGCCTATGATG
Organism: Pseudomonadota bacterium; assembly: GCA_030633645.1. GTDB lineage: Bacteria > Desulfobacterota > DSM-4660 > Desulfatiglandales > B25-G16 > JADFWK01. The sequence continues at coordinate 3,313 of DAOVRY010000033.1, forward strand.
CTATTATAAACGGTCTTGCTGCAGGGATGGAGATCGTTGGCGATCTCTACGATAAACATGAATATTTTGTGCCTGAACTCCTAATGTGTGCTGATGCCCTGTACGCAGGTCTTGATATCCTTAAGCCACATATCAAGGAAAAAGAAGGTAAGGAGACACTGAAGGGCCAGGTAGTTCTCGGCACTGTCCAGGGTGATGTCCATGATATCGGCAAAAATCTTATCAAAATGATGTTTGAAGTGGGGGGATTTACGGTTCATGATTTAGGTCGGGATGTGCCGCTGGAAAAATTTGTTGAGGAACAGGTTAGAACCGACTCCGAGATAGTAGCCCTATCTGCGATGATGACAACCACCATGATGGGCATGAAAAAGGTTGTGGAGATGATAAAGGAGAAGAACCCCCAAGTGTTGATTATGCTGGGAGGCGCACCGGTAACAAACGATGTTGCCAAATTATTTGGGGCAGACGGTTATGCCGAATCCGCCGGGAATGCTGTGCAAGAGGCTATCAAAATGATTGGTCGATTGCGAGAATTGCAAAAAAAGTAGGAAAGCCTAGGGATTTCTATTCATGCGATAAGGGGCGTGGGTGATGGGAAAACCAGACAAGGCAAAGATCATTTTCCAACCCTCTGGACGGAGAGGGGAAATTCAGAAAGGCATGACTATCATCGAGGCCTCCCGAGAGCTGGGTGTGGATATTGAAGCACTGTGCGGTGGAAAGAAGGTCTGCGGCAAGTGCAAAGTGTGCATTGAGGAGGGGTTTTTCGAGAAATATGGCATTACCTCCAGCAGATCCCATGCAAGTGGATGGCAGAAAGAAGAAGAGGAATTCATCAATGCCCAGCAACGGGACACAGGCTACCGTCTGGGTTGCTGTGCCAAGGTTGAAGGAGACCTGCTGATCTTTGTGCCCGAAGAGTCGAGGGCCGGTAAACAGATAGTAAGCAAAGCAGCTCGGGATATCCATATTGAATGGAATCCTGCGGTCAAACATTATTATGTTGAGATTGCAGAGCCCAGTTTTGAAGACCCTACCGCTGATTTGGAGAGGGTGGTAGCACAGCTCAATCGGGAATACGGCCTTAAAAATCTGGATATTGATATTCCAACACTGAGACGACTGCCCACCTGTTTGCGGGAAAGCAAGTGGAAGGTAACTGTGGCTGTGTGGATGGACAGAGAGATCATTTGCGTCTTACCAGGAAAGGTAGATGATTACTATGGCATGGCGGTTGACGTAGGGACAACCACTGTGGCCGCCTACTTTTGCAATTTGGCTACCATGGAGGTAGTAGATACCGTCTCCATGATGAACCCTCAGTGCAAGTATGGTGAAGATGTAATGAGCCGTATCACCTTCCACATGATGCACCAGGATGGTCTTTTCAAGATGAGTGATGACATAATTGGGTGTTTGAACAGCCTGGTTGCACAGGCATGTGAGGCCACTCACCCCCCTAGCAAAGATCACGAAAACGAGGATAAAGAGCGAAAGGAAGCTGCAAACAAGTTAAAAGACAAACAATATCTTTGTCTCAGTCCAAGCGATATCATCGACATGACTATTGTCGGCAACACAGCCATGCATCACATCTTGTTAAAGCTCAACCCGGTGTATGTGGGAGTCTCTCCCTTTCCCCCGGTGATCCACAAAAGCATGGATATCAAGGCCAGGAACCTTGGGGTTCTGATACATGAGTCCGCCTACATTCACGTGTTGCCCAATGAGGCAGGATTTGTAGGAGCCGATAATGTGGGGGTGCTCATTGCAGAAGAACCTTATAAGAAAGACGAGATTCAGCTCATCATTGATATCGGCACCAATGGCGAGCTTGTTCTTGGAAACAAGGATAAGCTCATATCTTCATCCTGTGCCACTGGCCCAGCACTCGAAGGAGCCCAGCTCACCTTTGGAATGCGCGCTGCACCAGGGGCGATAGAGCGCATAAAGATCGATCCTGAAAATAATGAGGTGGACTACAAGGTAATTGGGAGGGATGCCTGGAGAAGTTACTCCAAACCAGAGGAAATGCGGACAAAGGGCATCTGTGGTTCTGGCATTTTGGATCTATTTGCAGAGCTTTACTATTCAGGTGTGATCCTTAAAAGCGGGAGGTTTTACCCAGAGCAAAAATCAAATCGCTTTCGGAAGAATGCTGAAAACAATCAACCAGAGTTTGTCATTGCCTGGGCTCATGAAACAACCATAGGCAAGGATATTGTGATTACTCAAAAAGACATACGTCAGATCCAACTGGCCAAGGGTGCCCTCTACTGCGGGTGTAAGCTGATGATGAGGCGAATGGGTATAGACAAGGTGGACAAGGTAAAAATAGCAGGGGCCTTTGGCACCCATGTTGATCGGAAAAGGGCCCTTATTATGGGACTTTTTCCTGACTGCGAAATTGACAAGATCATCTCAGTGGGGAATGCCGCTGGTGATGGAGCCAGGGCTGCATTGCTCAACCGAAAGAAGAGAGAGGAGGCCAACTGGGTCTCGAGGAATGTTGAATACATCGAACTGACAGTGGAAAAGGACTTTCAACAGCAGTTTATGGAGGCTATGCAGATCCCACATATGAAAGACCAGTTTGTCCATCTGAAAGGAATCGTTCCTGATGAGATCCTCAACCAATAGCTGCGTTTGCTGAGTCTATTGAGTTCATAGGGTTTATGGGTTCTTAAAACAACAAACACTAGTACTCAATCCCCTTTCTGGCCTCAACACCTCTGTGAAATGGGTGCTTGATCTCCTTCATCTCAAATACTGCCGAGGCATGTTCCATCATCTCCGAGTGTGCATCCCGGCCACTCAAGATAATATGCAGATCCTTCGGCTTCAAGAACATCATCTCCCTCACCCGATCTGGATGAACCAGGCCCAATTGAGTGGCTACATTAATCTCATCCAGGACTATGAGACGATAGGTGAGAGAGAATATCTCTCTCAAGCAGGCCTCCCAGGCGCCTCGAGCAGCCTCTCTGTGTTTTTTTGATGGTCTCGTCTTTCCAAAGATAAAACCTTCCCCCATGCTCTTGATCTCGAGATTTGGGAATCTTTCACAAGCAATAACCTCGCCATAGGCCAGGGGAGATTTTATGAACTGTAACATGCTTGAGGGGATTCCATTGGCAGCAAAGAACATAGCCCGCCCCAGGCAATAGGTAGTCTTGCCTTTACCGTTTCCCGTGACTACCCCTATGCATCCCTCTGGATTGCGGCCTTCAACCTCCCAGGAACCTTTCTCCACTTTGTGCTCAACCATTTCGGTTACCAGATCGGCCTGCTCAATAATCTCATCTTCTGCATTCCTTCCAGTCAAAACCAGTTCCACATGAGCAGGCTTTTTCTTGATGAGACTCATGATATTGCTTGGAGGGATAATGCCCCTGTTGACGATCTGATTGATTCCCTCCAGTATAACGATGTCATACGAGCCTCCAAGGATTATGTCTTGTATCTGTTTGAAGGAGCACCTGATCTTGTCTTTGTCTCTATCAGGTAAGTTCTCAACAGAGGGTGTAGTTGTTATGGGTATTCGCTTGACTACTACGTTAGGTTTAAGAAAGGAAAGTGCTCTATCTTCTGTATTAATGAATGGGTGCGGGAGGAAGCCCATCAAGAAGGTACGCAGGTTTTGTCCGGTCGCCCTGAGAGTCAGACCTATATGGGCAAGGTTCATCTGCCTTGTTTTTCCTGTATAGA
>DAOVRY010000123.1 GCA_030633645.1 Pseudomonadota bacterium
AAAAAGGATCACCAAGCACATTGTAGACTACAATGCCCCTTTCTGGGTTTCAGGATTTGTTGGCTCTCAGCCAGTTACTGACTTAGGAATATCGGCATCCAAGGATCGACTAGGTGAACTCAAGGAATTGCCCCAGATTGTGGAAGAAGAAAGAATCGATGAAATAATTGTTACAGATGCAACCATTGACAAGCGGGTTCTTATTTCCCTGCTGGATTATTGCACCTCGGAAGGTCTTTCTGTTTGGTTTCCGCCGCAGCTGATGCCGATAATTGATGTGAAATTGTACATAGATAATTTCTGCGGCCTCCCCATGATCAGGTTAGGTTCACAGAAAAACACTTTTCTTTTCAATAAGATAAAACACGGACTGGATGCCCTTATCGTATTGCCGGTGCTCCTGTTACTGCTGCCACTTTTTCTAGCAATCGCTGCGGCAATAAAGCTGACCTCTCCCGGGCCAGTGTTTTTTCGGGCCAGAATGATGGGCAAGAATAGCAAACCATTTACCATGTATAAATTCAGGAGCATGCTTGCTGATACCGGAAATGAAGCCCATAAAGATTATGTAAAGAGATTAATCAACGGTCAGATTCCTGAAGACAGTGGAAAAGGCGGTGTCTTTAAAATGGCTGAGGATCAGAGAATTACCTCAGTTGGAAAACTGTTAAGAAAATTCAGCCTGGATGAACTGCCACAGCTTATCAATGTGATAAAAGGGGAAATGAGTCTCGTAGGCCCAAGGCCCTGCCTGCTGTATGAGTATGAAATATACAAAGACTGGCACAAGAAACGACTCTCTGTTCGCCCTGGGATAACCGGCGTATGGCAGGTGGCGGGCAGAAGTGCCGTGGCCTTTGAAGATATGGTGCTCCTTGATCTGTATTACATCTATAACAGAAGTCTATCACTGGATATGAATATTCTATATGAAACGGTGTTTGCGGTGTTGGGGAGAAAAGGTGCGTATTAGCTCATATAAAAATCGAACGGAAAGTATTTCACCACAGAGACGCAGAGCACACAGAGATGATTCATCTTTTTTCTTTGCCGCTGAGACGCCGGCAAAGAAAAATGCTCATGCCCTTCGGGCAAGGTCTGATAAATTCAAAGAGCTTACGCGAAGCGTTAGGTCTTCCCCTTTTATGCCCTCCTCCGCCCTGTGGAATGTTTACCCCGTTGAATTTGAAACTGGGGCGCAGCCTATTCCTCCGGGGTCAGCAGAAAAGGGGTGCGTATTAACATAGCTCCGCAGTGTAGTAGCTCTGCTCCAATAGAATCGAATTTCGGTGAAGTAGTTTTTAGGTATGGGCCAAGCCCCTCATTCCACAGAGTAATTACTACACGGGGCAAGCATAGCTCATAGGTACTCGTTGCACGTTACTGGTTGCTAGTTGCTAGTTTCTGGTTGCTGGTTTTTTGTGCCTGGGACTGATTGCCAATTGTCTAGTAATTCCCAAAACCCTTCCGCTCTTTCTCTCGCCCGCTCTCCCGATTTATCGGGATCGCTCGAGTTCACAAAGTTCACAGAGAGGGATTTTCTGTTTATGGTGAAGGTGCAAGCAACAATATAAACCCTGCGCGAAGCGCTGTGGTTTGAGCTGAATCCTCCTCCTTGCCCTGTTAAATGCGTAGCCTATTTAACCGGGGCCAAGGATTCAGCTCAAGAGCTCTGTGCCTCTGCGATCTCTGTGAGAGGTCAAAGACCCTTTCAGGGTCTTGCAATCAAAGCATCCCTTCAAGGGGTGGTAATTGACTTCTAAGGGAGCAGATACTGAAGATAACTATGCTCTACAAAGCGATCAAGGCGGCGTAGCCAAGTGGCTAAGGTAGGGGCCTGCAAAGCCTCTTTCAGTGGTTCGATTCCACTCGCCGCCTCCAAATACTATCTCTCACCCCGGTACAGGCGTTCCTCCCTGCCCTGGTGGAGTAAATTCGGGCAGTCCACTCGGCGGGCGCACGGCAGTCCCTGTTGAATAGGAGGTTAGTCAATGGCCTCCACCAAGAAGGTCATTTTTTGCTATCATTGAAAGCTCAAATGCTTGGCAATGGTTATTCAACGGGGCAGAGAGCTCAAAGTTAGAAAAGGAATGAAGGAAATCGGTGTCCGTTGTGAATGGTCGGTTGTCTGTGGTTAGGGGGCAGTTGACAGGGGCCAGATGTCAGCGGTCAGGGCTCGGAGATTATTGGAAAAACATAAAATTTGGGGACAGATGTTGAATTATTGATATTTCACCATTCCTGCAATGGATACATGGGTTACTCTGCAAAAAGGGCAGCCTTGTCAAATGGCTGTGAATCTGCTCCCATAGCAGCAGGTCTCGACATTCAACAAGCCTATGGGGAAATCGGTGTCAGATCTTACCAGGCTGTTGCCCAAATCCCTTTTCGCTTGGTCTAAAACCTTTTTTGATCCCGCCTAAAGATAGGCGGGACTCCAGGCGATGTCAAAACTCGCCTTTAGGGCTCAAACAGTTGACATCGCTTGTCTTCCACTTCGCCAAGATTTGTTGGCAAAAAAGCTTTTAATGACCGCTCAAAGGGATTTCGGTTTGGGCAACAACCTGTTACGTATGAAAAAGGGGGCACACCCAAGAAGCTGATCTTTCGTTAGGGCTTCCTACTTATCCCCACCACAAACATGAAGGCCGTGAAGACAACGGAGCGAAGCGGAAGAGCAGCTAATGACATTTACTCTGTTTACAATTGGTTAAACTGGCTGTAAGAAAGAAAAGCAAGACCTGGATGGTTGTGCTTTAACCCTGGAAACTATAGGATAAGGTGAGATTATGACAATAAGATTGAACATCCTATCGATTTGTAAGGTTCTAATGGTATCGGCTGTTTTAGCCTTTTCCTTCATATGTACGGGCTACGCTATGGATGTTACTCTTGAATGGGATGCGAACATCGAGTCCAACCTCGCTGGTTACAAGGTTTACTACGATACAGACTCTGGTCATCCGTACGATGGCACTGAAGCTGATGAAGGTAATTCAGGGGAAATCGAAGTTGATGAGGATACCACTTTCATCACACTTCATGGTCTACCCGATAGTGAAGTCTGCTTTTTTGTGGTGACTGCTTATAATACTGAAGGACTCGAAAGTGACTATTCAAATGAGGTGGCCACTCTCTCAATCACTTGGCCCCAGGGGGGTTTTTATGTCAATGCCAGCAATTACACCTCTTATACTGTTGGAGGCGCGGCAATTGCTAATGCTGATGATATAATTATCAAATCTGACTCATATGCAATTGGAGGCCCGTTTACCGCTGATTCCTATGGTAACTGGTCTGGTGCTTGCGATTTTAGCTATGTTAGTGAAGGGGCAGTGAGTTTAACCGCTGAATCAGGCTGCATTACTTCACCTGCTGTTACCGGAACCTATGATAAGACAGCACCAGCTTCAATTGCAAGTGCTCCAGACTATTTGGACGCCGCTCCTATTTATATAGAATGGGAAGCTGAGGACGCTACCTCTGGTGTGTACGCCACCGAACTCTGGTATAAGGGTCCTGGCGACACCTGGGCCAATACCGGGCTGGATGCACAGACAGGGACAAGTGGTACTTTTTCTTATACCCCTACACAAGGAGATGGTACCTACTATTTTGCCACCCGTTCAACGGATAATGCCGGTAATGTAGAAGTAGAGCCTTCAGGTGACGGAGATGACAGTACGATATTTGATGCAACCGGTGAAGGGTGTTCTACTGCCACGGCTGCCCCTGGCTCGGGCATGGATCGGCATGTGCAAATCCTTCCGCTAGATCTGGTATTTGGCCTCATCTTCCCGCTGCTGATCGTGGTGTTGTGTGCGAGACGTTTTTCCCGATCACGGAGCAATTCTGCTCAACGATGAGTGAACCAGATATAGGTTTTCATAAATATATTCACCACAAATACGGAGGTTCCTCCCCAGAGGGCCTCTGCCCCGCCCTAACTTTTTGCTAACCCCGACAAATAGCCTTAGGGGTAACTTTGCACAAGGTAATACTATGAGAGGGGTTTTTAACATCCTATCGCCCTGGAAAGTGATATTATTATTTCCCCTTCTGTTTTTCTTTGCCGTAGGCCAAAGTTACGCCATAGATGTTACCCTCCAATGGGATGCGAACACCGAACCGGATCTTGCCGGCTACAAGTTCTATTATGATACAGACTCCGGCGCTCCTTACAATCCCAACTGCTTAGATTATGCTAGCGCTGAATACAGCATTGATGGCGGAAACACGTGGAATCCTATAATTTGTCCACCGCCAATTATCGTGGACAGCGGTGTCACTGAAATCATGTTCCAGGATTTAGCTGATGATAAAGTGCACTTTTTTGCTGTTACTGCCTACGATACTGAAGGACTCGAAAGCGGCTATTCGAATGAGGAGGCGACTATTTGCATCAGCTACCCCCAAGGAGACTCTTACGTCAATGATGAGCCTGGGTCACCCGATTATGGCTCCCCTTATACCGTCCGGGGCAGGGCTGATAAGGATGCTGTTGTAACCCTTTTGGCACGTCAAAACTCGATCCAGACACCACTAGGTGATGCAACAGCAGATGATAACCGTGATTGGGAGATAGACGTTGATTTCAAACTCAAATTTAATGAAGGACCAGTAATTTTAACGGTTGAATCAGAGTAACTATTCAGGTACATCTCCCAAACGAGACGAAGGTTCTACCCATCCGTATAGCCTATTTAGCTGAGAGGGCAACAA
>DAOVRY010000082.1 GCA_030633645.1 Pseudomonadota bacterium
GAAATCATCGATCTCTTTGCCTGGATCACCGCTATAATCTATCTCCACAAGCTTGCCCAAAGAGAGAAAGTAGAGATACCTCCCCTTGATTCTGGCGTATTTCAGCTGTTCGATAACAAACCCATAACAGGCTAGCTGTAGATCAAAATAGTGTTCCCTGGCAAAGGTGGCAGGACTTTTGTCCTGCAATGAACCTGTCTTCCAGTCTATTATAGCCCACTCACCCGTTCTCTTATCTTGAAAGAGTCTATCTATTCTTCCTCTGAAGGCATACCCTTGTTTTCTATTCAAAACAAAGGGAACCTCTGAGTATTGACTCACCCCGGCAAGAAGCTCTAAAAGGGTTTTATCTGTAATAGCATTCAAAATCATCTCCTTCACCCTGGTCTTCAACCTCTCGATGATTTGGCTCTTAAGAAGCATTGTTTCTTTCTCTTGGCCCAAAAACCTGGAGAATACGGACTCTAAGAGATCTTGCTCGAAATCTGATCCAAAGACATGTTTTTCGAGATAGGCATGCACCATAAGACCAATAATCCTCGCCTCAAAAGTCCCCCCCTCGCTCTTATCTTCTAAGAGATTCTCTATGTAGTCATTTCCCACCGAAAAAAAGGGGTCCTCAGGTATGTTTAACCAGTATCTATAGTAAAATCTCAGGGGGCATCTCTTGAATACAGCAAGACTTGTTGGGCTCAATTGATGATAAGAGGGAGTAGCGAGCTTATGACTTAAATCCAACTCTCTGATCCTGTCACCCAGCTTTGCAAAACTATCCACGGATAATTTCGTCTTACTGGAACTTACCCCGGCAAACCTCCTCTGGATTGGGTCGGACCATACAACAAAAGGGGATTCATCTCCTTGAGGATATTTCCCCACCATGTCTTCCTGAAATCTGCTGCTTAACTCCCAGATATCATCGAGGAGGTCTAAAATGGTAGCCCCCTCTTTATAATCAAGCGGGGTAAGACGCACCCTATTGTTGTTACCCTTTCCCATTGCCCTATGACCGGTCAGGATAAGATGATGCATGGCCCTTGTGCAACCAACATAAAATACCCTGCGATTTTCAGCAACCGCTTCTAAGGTATCTCTCCTTTTCAGGATGAAGGACAGGGGGTTTACAACCTTCCTAAAATCAACAAGGGGAAATTCAACATCGAAGATAGGTAGGATGCCTTCTTGGTCATTCCAGGCGCCTGTTCTTGAATCGTGAGCAGGGTAAAGCCTGACAGGTTTCCCCGGCTTCCCTCCCTTTGGAAGAGATCGATCTAATTCAGGAATAATCACCATGGGAAACTCAAGGCCTTTGGCAGCATGTATGGTCATCAGATGGATGGAAACCCCCTGTGTCAGTTCCACCAGGGCCTCCCCCTCATCATCTTCTTCATCAGCCATTCTCAGACAATAGGAGACGAAATCGGCCAGGGATCCATTTCCCTCTAACTCAAACTGCCTGGCTATCCCTATAAACTTCTCCATATTAGCCATCCTCTGGATTCTCTTTGGATGGCTGGATAGTGCAGCCATAAGCCCCCTATCTCTTATGATGGTCCGTATCAACTCTGGTAGGGGTACATGGCCTGCCAATCGCCGCCAGGCATGGAGCTGCATTCCGATTCTTCTGAGGTATTCGTGGGGGGAGTTGAGAAATTTTTCATCAATGGGCACCGGGTCTGTAAACAGATCAAATATCTCAAGATCGGTTAATGCAAATATTGATCCCCTCAGCGCAGCAACAAGGGAAATCCTTTGTCTGGCATCTGAGAGATATGCCAAGAGCTGGACCATCTCCATGATCTCTTCGCACCGAAAGAAGCCTCTTCCCTTATTGACAATGAACGGAATTCCCGCCTCCCGTAATATTGTCTCAAACGTTTTTATGTGGGTGTATGTAAAGAAAAGTACGCCGATTGCTGGTTCGCCTTTCTCTATTTTCTCTCGTATTGATCGGTATCGTTGATATTCTGGCGCCTCTCTGCCTTCCCTCCCTAATATCCTGCTAATAACATCTGCTAGCAGAGAGGCTTCTCGCTCTACCTTACTGTGTCCCTCAGCCCTCGGGGCACTCCCTTTTTGATCAGGGATAAGGTAAAAGACAGCCGATCCCCTTTCCTCATCGCTATCAGAACAGTTTGCTTTTCTTATGGGCATGTATGCGCTTTCATATTCCTCAAGAGCGCCAGCACCTTTGTTACTGAAAATATGGCTAAAGGTAGTGTTAAAGAACTGTATGAGTTCTCTATTAGATCGGAAATTCAAGGTAAGGTGTATATCCCCTCTCTGTATCTTCTCCGTTTCGCCTTGTGACATGTCTTTGCACAAGGCCGCATGCTCATAGAGTTCTTTTTCCAGATCCTGGTCCAAAGAGACCATTCCCTTGAGTATGTGCTGATTGTGCCAAAAAATAGGTTTGGTATTGCTTACATTAGATCTTCTTATTTCCTCTGTAACCTTATCAAAAACAGTTACATCTGCCCCCCTAAACCTGTATATGGCCTGCCTTTTATCACCAACAACGAACAGCTTATCTTCCCCTAATACAGGGTTACCCCTTTGGTCTCTATCTGAGACGAGGAGGCTTAGAATCTCCCACTGGTTTCGGTTGGTATCTTGAAACTCATCCACCATAATATATTTGAATCTCTCTTGAATCCGTTCAATAAAGGATCGGTTTTCGGAAAAAAACAGCGTTGTGAGGAATTCAAGGGTCCTTGCCTCTAAATCCGCAAAATCAAGGGCATTGATCCTCCTCTTCTCCGCCTGGTAGGAATCCAAAGATGCCATCGCGAGCTCCAAAAAGATAGACAGCTCTTTTTCAAAGATAGTATCTGGGTTAAACATTGCAAAGACGTCAGGACAATAGGTATCTACCATATCAAGATAGGAGATTTCTCTGGTACCCTGCTTCACTACCAGCCTTGAGCTTTTGGACGGCCGTTCCTGGGCAAGCTTTCTCAATTGCCCGAATAGAGACGGGATCCCAAAGTCATCTCGGTAAGAGTCCTTTTTCTGGTACCATTCGCTCAATAAACCCAACACCTGTTCATATTGCCCTTTTCCATCTTTGATTCCCTTCAGACCTTCATGATAAGGCATCAAGAGGTAATCCTTAATATGCCGACAGTATTCTTTGAATACCTGATCCTTCCAGTTCTCTTTGCTCAACAGATGATCTCTCGTTGCCAAGATCCTTTTGAAGGTCATCGGGTGCTCGATAACACCCCTTACTGCCTCAAGGAGAAGCCCCCTATTCCCAAAGGTCCGCACGAGTCTGGTCAGCTCACTTTTATCCTCCTTATACACGGAAGAGATTGCTGACTTAACCGCCTTTATCATCATCTCCCTTTGGGTTAACCCTTGGACTATAACAAATCCCGGATCAATCTTTGCCTCAACAGGATACTCGCGCAAAAGATGAGCACAAAAGGAATGGATTGTGCTGATCCTATTTTTTGAAAAATCATCTAGATTCTGTTTCAATCTCTTAACAAGAGTGCTCTCGCTCCCATCCCTTTGCCTTAACTCATGCACTATATGGGAAAGCTTCATGTAGATGCGTGCCTTCATTTCCTCGGCCGCCTTTTCAGTAAAGGTCAGGGCCAAAATCTCCCCTATGCTAACGTCATCACAGGTGAGGATTATATGGCAGAACCGTTCAGTCAACACCCTTGTTTTGCCTGCACCAGGGCCCGCAGTAATAACCATATTCCTGTTGCAGTCAAAGGCGCTGTATTGCTCGAATGTCAAACAATCTTGCATCGCTAGGTTTAACCGTTGTTCTCAGGGTAACGTAAAAGTCCAGGGTATGGGTGTCTTTTTTTTGGTTATGCCCTATGACATGGCCCCTTACTGGGTCGATTCAAAATGGTTTATTGCCTCCTAAGCCTTAGAATCATAGGCTCCATCTATATAAACCATTTTGAAACGCCCACTCATCTAAACTATGTGGGGCATAATCCAAAAAAAAGACACCCATACCCTGCAAGAAGCTTAAAAATCAATAGGTTAGGTTTCACTATGACGTGACCGTGCCGTTGTTCTCTCAACAGTTGCTTTTTAGAAGCTTGTTTTGATATATCCGAACAATCTCCATAGGAATCTGCTTCTGGCAGAGCCTGAGAGCCTCCGTCGTCAAGGCTTAGTGCTTCGATTCGCAAATACGGTGATGTATTTTGCCGGCTTGGTTACGAGGTTTTGCTCACTCAGCACTAAGTCCTGAGTAAATAAGTTTGTCCTCGAACTTATGAATCGAAGGACTTAGCTTTCTGCCTGCATATGATCACATCAACCCCTTGTCCAAGAGGCTTACAAAGTCATCATTGTTTCTTCCTATGATGATGTGATCCAAAACCTTTATTCCCACGAGATTGCAAGCCCGAGCTATCTGATTGGTTATGTTGATATCATCTTGTGATGGGTCTGGTTCACCGGAAGGATGGTTGTGAACCAAGATAATGGCAGATGCTGATTTCATCGTTGCCTCTTTAATGATTTCCTTTGGGTCCACCACGCTTGCTGTTATGCTTCCCCTGCTAATCTCTATGTGATCAATTGGCTTATTCCTTGAATCTAGCAAGATAACATTGAAAAATTCCTTTTTTGCATCCCTCAGATATGGTGCATAATACTCCGAAACATAGAGGATCACATCCTGAACGTTTGTTATTTTTCTCTTTTTTTCCGCCTTCTCTCGATACAGCCTTTTCCCTAATTCCAATGCCGCCTTTATCTGAGCTGCCTTTGCCTCTCCTACACCCTGGATTAGGCAGAGCTCTTTGAGAGGGGCACTGTCGATACCCCTCAATGATTTGAATTGATTAAGGATATTTCTCGCTAGTTCTTCCGCGCTTGTACCCTCTATGCCGGTTCTCAGGAGTATTGCCAACAGTTTCGATAGAGAAAGGCTTGAAGGGCCATACTTGAAGAGCATCTCCCGAGGTCTTTCCTCTTTAACCCACAAACGGATAGGTTTGTTTGTACGCTGCTGGCTTAACCGCTCTCTTACGATTTTTCTTACCCTCTTACAATCCTCTCTTGTTTTTAGATTTAGTCGATTAGTAATTTCTTCTGCCTCTTTATCAGATAGCTCGGTACGAGAGGATCTCTTGAAGAATATCTTCCCCTTTGTGCTGAACATGGGGTACATTCTTTTGGTGACCAAAAGATCAATTGTGTTGGATGAATGCTCCTGGCTTCCGCCTTTGTGCGTATCTTTGCCCATATTCACACCTTCGCCACACTTATCCTCCCTTCCATCTGCTTATCCCTACAAACTCCTACTACATTCAAGAATTGTCAGCAAGTCGAATCTTTCGCCCACGGTAACGTCAAAGTAGATGCTAACCCACTCAAATCTGAAGCGTTTGCCCTGTCGAAATCGAGACTCAAATCGGAAATTCGAAACAATATCAAATGACCCCAGTGAAATATGCGTCGCATTTCACGGGAGGCGCGACATTTCTGAAATATCGCATGTTCGCAGCATTATTCCCCAGACGAAGCACATATACTCATGCCATATAAGCCAGGCCTGCCCGCCATCCCTGCCCGACATCCGGCAGGCGGGTGGCAGGCGGGTCTGGGCCAGGCCTGCCCTGGCGC
>DAOVRY010000101.1 GCA_030633645.1 Pseudomonadota bacterium
ATCGTATCAAAATGCAAAACCAAAAATTTTCAGGCTATCAGTCCTAATCCACAAACTTAGCGCTATCAGAAACCATGCCCGCATTGTTTTTTGACCAAAAAGAATTGGTCTTAACCCCTAAATTTTGATATCGTTCTTGTTACAAGATCAAATCTCCAACAAAACTGAAAAAAAGGTAGTGCCATGCTGACAGTAAAAAACATCATGACCAGAGATCTTATCACCCTCTCGCCCGATACGGAGATTGCGCATGCCGCAAAGCTTCTTCTTGAAAAAGGCATTAATGGCATCCCCGTTGTGGATAAAAAGGGGGAGTTGGTGGGAATCATCTGTCAGAGCGACCTGATTGCACAGCAAAAAAAGCTCCCCATCCCTTCCGTTTTCACTCTTCTAGATGGTTTTATTCCCTTGGCCTCCATGAAGCATTTTGAAAAGGCAGTTCAGAAGATCGCGGCCACCACCGTTGCCGATGCTATGACACCAAACCCGGTCACTGTCCGGACCGAGACGAGTATTGAAGAATTGGCCAGTCTCATGGTGGATAAGAATTTGCACACCCTCCCTGTAGTTGATGAGGGGAAGCTTGTAGGGGTAGTGGGAAAGGAGGACGTACTAAGAACCCTCACGTCAGAGTCAGAATCAAGATGACCTGCACACGCCTGGAGTACGATTTTCCTAAATATAGGTGACGGATCTAGAGGCATTGTTGAGATGAAAATTGCCAGTTTTAATACCAATGGAATACGGGCCCGCCTTTCTATCATAAAAGAATGGTTAGAGACGGAAAGGCCGGATGTACTGTGTATCCAGGAGACAAAGGTGCAGGATCAGGATTTTCCCAGAGAACCCTTTGAAGATTTAGACTACCGTTGCACGTTTCGGGGACAGAAGTCTTTTAATGGTGTTGCCATACTCAGCAAAACTCCGCCAACATCCGTATCCTTTGGCTTCGGTGATGGGGACGCAAAAGAAGAGCCCAGGATGATAACCGCGTTTATTCATGGTATTCCCATCGTTAATACTTACATACCCCAGGGAACTGCACCTGATTCAGAGAGATTTCAATACAAACTCGAGTGGTTTCAGCGCCTCCACGATTATTTTTCAACACACTTTCAACCGAGCGAACCCCTGTTATGGGTAGGCGATTTTAATGTGGCCCCGGAACCAATAGATGTGTACGATCCTGATAAACTCTTGGGGAGCGTCTGCTTTCATCCTGATGAGCACAAAGCCCTTGCAGCTGTTAGGTCCTGGGGCTTTGTTGATGTATTTCGCAAGCACCACCCTGATGAGAAAGCATATACCTTTTGGGATTACAGGGTTCCTTATGCATTCCGCCGGGGCCTTGGGTGGAGGGTGGACCATATCTGGGCTACCCAATGCCTTACAGAAAAATGCAAACGGTCATGGATAGATGTCGGGCCAAGGCAATTAGAAAAACCTTCTGACCACACCTTTATTCTGGCGGAATTTGAGATATGACGACGTCAGTTGACCATGGTCCGTTGTCCGTCGCTTGAAACAATATGTAAAATCTCTCTTTTTTTCACCACTGAGGTTCACCCTGTTAGACAAAGGTGAAAGTTACCTTGCGATTTTCCTCAGTTAACAAAAGAGTACCCGTTTTGCAGTAATGCATTACCATGCCATCTAACAGGGCAGGGAGGGCACAGAGAGTTATTTCTTGATTTTACTCGAAAGCCTCTTGAGGAAGATCAAGGGCATCAATCCGCCTCCGGCGGGGAAACCCCGCCACCGTGCGTCATAATCGTAATAGCCGATATTCTGAGTGAAACAGCCCTCCTGGAAAAACACAAGAGAAAGACTAAGGGATAACCCTTTCTAGAAGCGGCAGTAGCATGCGCTGATAGAGGTCATCCCACATATAGTTTCGCATAATATGGCGGAACATCTGATGGGGCTTGAGATTGCTGATAAAGTTGAGGATTTTGTCTGCGATTTGTTCAGGGGAGTCTATTAAGGAGAAATACTGGACATTTTCTTTGCCAATCTCCCTAAAAGGAGGAATGTCGGAACAAACAATCGGTAGTTTTAACATGCCTGCTTCTAAAAGCGGGATACCAAACCCTTCCTGAAGGCTGGGTATGAATAATACATCGGCAATCAGGTAGAAATCCCTCATAACAATGGTATCCCCGGTCAACTCTTTGCCGCTCTCAGAGAAATGTTCTGCTGCAATAAGAATGTCTCTTTCAATATGTAATTGTTCGCTCAATTTCCGTAGTTTGCGGTAATATTCAGTGGTCTCTTTTTCATGGGGATCGTATGCGCCTGTGAGCAGCAGCCGAGCGTGCACTCCCTTTTTCTGCAAGGCCTTTACCACCTGGATAGAAAGCTCAATATTTTTCCGGGGATGCAACCTGCAAGGTTGCACCATTAGAAGCTCGGCTTCAAGAAGGTGTTTTTTTCTAATCATGTCTATAGTATTGGGAGACAGATCAAGGAAGGTAAAGGGATCAATTCCATCTGGAATAATATCAATCCTGTTTGTGCCGTATAGATCTTGAAATTGGCTTCTCCTTTGTTCGGAGATGGTAATATAGTGAATGTTAGGATTGTAGTTCTTCAGGACTTTCCATTGCTCTCCTTTTAGATCGAGGGGAGGCGGGGCGTAGAGATAGGGAGAATCATGGTTCCAGCTTACCACCCTTATATTGCCATCATTCGCCAGTCTATGAAGGGCAACGGTTAAGGGAAGATTATAGGGCATGGTAAGAACATTGTGGGCGATGAGGACATCAAAGGGCTCTAATGCCCGAACAAGATAGGTGAAGATTTCTTCAGCACAGGATTTCAATTCATGGCATCTATCCGCTAGACTCCTGTGGATTTGGAGAATTCTAGGGTTACGAGAGCCCAGTAAGACGTTGAGCTCAATATCATATTCATCAGAAAATAATCCGCCATCGCCTGCAAATATTTTTATCCTATGGTTGTAGCGCCTAAATACGGAAGCATGTTGCTGAATGATCTCTTCAACACCACCAACGATAGGAGGACAGGTGTAATGGAGTAAGGCAATATTGAATTGTTTCATATAAAGCCTCTTATCAAAAGGTCTGTATCAAATGCATCAATTTCTCTTCCAACACCTCGTAGGAAAAATATTTCATACCTATCTGGTAATTGTGCTCAACCATCTCCTGCAGCCTACTTTTATCCCTTAATATCTGCTCAATTTGCGCGACAGCCTTGGAAGAGACAAAACCATCCAGGACGATTACATCAAAGCCGATTGGTTCTATGTCTGCAATGTAGATGGAGTAGCGATTCACCACTATAGGTTTTTTGTAGTAGATTGTTTCCAGAAAGGCATTCCCAAAACCCTCATATCCACTGGGGTACGTGACCAGGTCGGCATTCTGGTAAATGTCTGCAATAGAGAAAAGTTTTCCCCGCTTTTCACAAACAGTCCTCTGGGAGGCTATCAAATGATCGATACGCACAATCTTTACACCCATACTTTGGCTATAATCTTCAACCCGCACATAATAGTCGTCGCCCTCGTCTTCCATTCCATGGGAGATAACCAGCACCGGATTGGGTAGTCTCATATCCCTCACAATTTCAATAGAACGTTCAATCCATTTGCGGGGCACGATCCTTGTCGGTTGTAAGACAAAAAGGTCATCCTTTTGTAACCCAATTCTTTGCCGCAAGTCATTGCAATAATCATCCAGTGGCGGGGGCTCAGTAACAAAATCCAAAACATTTGGGATTAGTATGTTTGAGATCCCTCTCCTGAAACTCAACTGCTCAGATGCCAGAGAGTTTATGACAGCATGCCGAATTGAAGGCAGGTGAGGAGGAAAGGCCATATTAAGATAATCCCTGCAGGAGTTTATCAGAAATCGAGGTCTCTCCCAGGAAAAGTCGTGGTGATGGGCAATGGTAGGAAAGCACGTTTCAGCAATAAACTCGGTAATTGCAAGACCAAGAGGAATGTTCATGGGTATGGCCAGGGCATTTTCAGGAATGATTAGATCTAAATCATACCTTTTAACAAAATCATACAGGGCACCCTTTAGCTTATCCTTGATTTTCTGGATAGTCTCTGATGTCTCTCCCCTTCGATCTTTTTTGCCAAATAGATCGCTGTTAATTTTTTCAATCACCGGATGTTCAAAATGGGCTTCTTCCACAAGAAAGGATTTTTCTGGGTCCCTGTCTGAAACCCCGGCAAAATAGAAACAATTGAATCTATTTCTTTCTAATACATCTGCCCATTTCTGGATCTCCAGAGAAACCCCATCTGTTCCAGCAATCCTTGTTGAGACAAAACCTATGTTTTTAATACGATCGGAAGGATTTTTGTACGTAGCCATAATTCAGCACCTATCCCTTTAAATATATGAAAAAACAGTGAGCTTCTTTACCTTTCTTAGTAATTTCAAAAACCGTCCCGCTCTACGGGATGGTGTAGTCGAGCTATGCTAGTCAGAAGATAGTCTTAATGTTTTTTCGCCCGCTCGCCTTCGCAGGCTGCTGCGAGGCACGCTTGAGCACGCAGAGCTCGCAGTGAGATGTTTTTTTTCTTGGCCTGATTTTTTGACCCCGGTTAAATAGGCTCCGCCCCGATGGAATAAGCTACGCATTCCATAGGGCAAGCGTCTAACGGGGCAGGGACACAAGAATCAGGCAAACCATCAGCCCCTTTCAGGGCAACAAGATATGATGATATGCCACGTACAAATTCACAAGCCCAATCAGAGTCCTACGCGCAGCGTTGCAGGTGTTGACCTGAATCGCCGTCTCAGCGATTCGGGTCAAAACTCAGTGCCTCTGCGGGCTCTGTGAGAGATACCTAAGACCCTTTTAGGGTCTGATGATGAAGCTACCCCTTCAAGGGGTGGTAGTTGACTTTAGCAATGCCCATAAGGAGATTGACTGTTCTCAAAACCGCACCATTCAATCTCCGCTAGTTTTTTTGTTCGTGTAAGATACTATTCTTTGTCGCTTATACCAAATATAATAATATAATTCCATTGTGACAATAAGGTCTTTTTCGCCAATCCACAAAACCTTCCCGCAAAGCGGGATGGCTCAAGGTTTACCGTGAGGGCCAAGGCAGTGGA
>DAOVRY010000037.1 GCA_030633645.1 Pseudomonadota bacterium
CTATTACTGTTTTAATAAAAGGCTGGAGATATTCCCAATTATCTTATTCTGCCTCTAAAGTAAATGCAGACGGGGATACTGTTACACCAATAAATTATAAAGCAACAGCAGAAGTACAAGATAGTTTTACCTG
Source organism: Pseudomonadota bacterium (assembly GCA_030633645.1). Lineage (GTDB taxonomy): Bacteria > Desulfobacterota > DSM-4660 > Desulfatiglandales > B25-G16 > JADFWK01. The sequence continues at coordinate 134 of DAOVRY010000037.1, forward strand.
GGACGTACCTACAGAACATCAAACAAGCAAAGTTTGGCACAATCACACTCATCCACATGATGATGAAAATGATGTAGAATATGTTACTCAGGACGGAAGGGTAATTATTGTTGATGAGTTCACTGGCCGCCTTATGCCGGGCAGGAGGTACGGTGAGGGATTACACCAGGCCATTGAGGCAAAGGAAGGTGTCAACGTTGCAGAAGAGAATCAAACCTTGGCTACCATTACCTTTCAAAATTACTTCAGGATGTATGAAAAGCTTGCGGGAATGACCGGAACAGCCGATACGGAGGCTCCAGAATTTAAAAAGATCTATGATCTTGACGTACTGGTTATACCAACCCATAAGAAAATGATCAGGCTCGATCATCCAGATGTTATTTACAAAACCGAAAGGGAAAAATTCAAGGCTGCCGTAGAAGAAATTAAGGAATTACATAGGAAAGGTCAGCCCGTATTGGTTGGTACCATATCAATCGAAAAATCAGAGATGTTGAGCAAGATGCTCAAGAGAGAGGGCATCAAGCATCAGGTCCTGAATGCTAAGAATCACGAAGGAGAGGCAGAAATTATTGCCATGGCCGGGCAAAACGGTACTGTCACCATATCTACCAATATGGCTGGAAGGGGTACCGACATAGTATTAGGTGATGGCATTCCAAAGCTGGGTGGTTTGCATATCATGGGCACTGAGAGGCATGAAAGCAGGAGGATTGATAATCAGCTGAGAGGCCGTTCGGGACGTCAGGGAGATCTAGGTTCCTCACGATTTTATCTTTCCTTAGAAGACGACCTCATGAGGATCTTTGGATCTGAGAGGATCGCCTCGGTCATGGATAGGCTGGGAATGGAAGAAGGCCAACCAATAGAACACCAAATAATTTCCAGGGCCATAGAGGGCGCCCAAAAACGGGTTGAAGGTATCAATTTTAATATCCGAAAGAATCTCCTTGAATATGACGATGTCATGAACCAGCAACGAAAGGTAATATATGGCCAGAGGCGAGAAATATTAAAGGGTGATCACCTCAAGGAGACTATTCAGGATATGATCGACGAACTGGTTGAAACTGCGGTTTTGGAGAACATTGATAGTAATATCTTTCCAGAGGAATGGAACCTGGGACCACTTTTAGAATACACCTACAATGTTTTCGGTTTTGTATCCACCTTTTCCAAGGCAGAGATAAAGGACTTAACTCAGGAAAGCCTCATTGAGAGACTAAAGCAGCAGGCCATAGCCACCTATGAGAGGAGAGAGCAAGAGATCGATCCTCTATCTTTCCTCTTCCTTCAGAAAATTGCCATGTTAAAAGCAGTTGATGACCTCTGGATGGACCATCTCTTGGGCATGGACCAACTCAAAGAAGGCATAGGACTCAGGGGATACGGTCAGATGGATCCTCTTAAGGAGTATCAGAAAGAGGGTTACAATATGTTTCTCTCAACGGTGGAGAGCATCAAAGAGAATACTCTCAGAACCCTGTTCAGGACAAGAATAGCACCTCAGGAACAACCTTCGGTTGAGGCCCCGAAAAAGAAAATGGTTTTAAGTCATGGCGGCAATGGAGGAATATCCCCGACGAGACGGAAGACACCCAAGGTAGGCAGAAATGATCCCTGTCCCTGTGGGAGTGGGAAAAAATATAAGCACTGCTGTGGTAGATGAAAAAAGATGCTAAGTATTCGGTTCCCGGCTTTCTCGCCTCCGCCGTTTCTGCAGGTTTAAAGAAAAAAGGCGTGTTGGATCTTTCCCTGATCTTTTCCCAAAAGCAAGCAGTGGCAGCCGGGATATTCACAACGAATAAGGTTAAAGCTGCGCCCGTTTTACTGAGTCAGGGTAGGATAAAGAGAGGTCTTATCAAAGCGGTCATTGCTAACACCGGGTATGCCAACGCGTGCACCGGAGAGCAAGGATTAAATGATGCCATCCAAACAGCCGATATAGTCTCCCAGGGATTACAGATTGATCCAGAAGACGTGCTTGTTGCCTCAACAGGGGTTATCGGCGCCTATCTCCCTTTTGACCGGGTCAAAAGAGCCATTCCCAAACTCATCAAGAATTTGTCTTCCCATGGATTTCGATCAGTCGCAGAGGCCTTAATGACCACTGATTCATTTCCAAAGATAAGCTACTTTGAAGGCGCTGCCGGGGGGACCTCATTTCACCTATTGGGACTAGCTAAAGGGGCTGGCATGATAATGCCAAATATGGCGACCATGCTCTCGTTTCTCGTTACCGACATCAGTATTGACTACCAAACCCTATGGCCCCTTTTTCGTTCAGCTGCTGAGTCCACCTTCAACCGAATCACAGTGGACGGAGAAACCAGCACCAATGATATGGTTCTGATTATGGCTAATGGTGTTGCCAAAAACAAAAGGTTAGATGGGAAAGACACACAGCAATTTGAGAGGGGCCTAACCCATGTCATGGGGGAGTTGGCCTACATGATTGCTCGGGACGGTGAGGGTGCCACCAAGGCAGTCATCGTTGAGGTGCGTGGGGGCGCAACAAAAAATGATGCACATACAGCCGCCAGGGCAGTTGCCAACTCTAATCTTGTAAAAACGGCTATCTTTGGCGGGGATCCGAATTGGGGAAGAATTATGGCCGCGCTTGGTAGATCTGGGGTAGCAATGGATGAGAAAAAGGTCGAGATCTGGATAAATGGAACCAAGATAGTTGACAGCGGTCTTATGATCAGTGAAAAAAAAGAAAAAGAGGCAGCTGAAAAAATGAAAAAAAAGGATCAGATCACCATAGCCATCCACCTTAACCAGGGAAAATATACTGACAGGATGCTAACCTGCGACCTGACCTATGATTACATTAGGATCAATGCTGACTACAGGACCTGAGGAATTGTTGTCCCGTTTTTTGAAAACCGTATGATAAATAGTCAAAAGACAACGTTAGTTACCGGAGCGGCTGGTTTTATTGGTTTCCACGTGGCCAAATCACTCCTTGAAAAGGGTGAGAGGATAATCGGAATAGACAACCTCAACCCTTACTATGATGTTTCCCTCAAAAAAGACAGGCTAGAACAGATAAAGTCGGATCCCCGTTTCACCTTCTACCATGAGGATATCAAAAATATCGATGCCCTCAAACGGATTTTTTCTGGGCACCACATAGACAGGATCTGCAACCTAGCCGCTCAAGCCGGCGTACGATACTCGATCCAAAATCCCTTCGCCTACGAAGAGAGTAATCTGAAAGGCTTTTTGAATCTCTTGGAAATGGCACGGGAATTCCCGGTAGAGAATTTCGTTTTTGCCTCGTCATCGTCTGTCTATGGCAATAATAAAAAGCTGCCCTTTAGTATTGAAGACAATGTAGACACACCGATCTCCCTCTATGCAGCGACAAAAAAAGCTAACGAGTTGATGGCCCATGCTTACAGCCATCTCTTTGAGATTCCCTTGACCGGGCTCCGGTATTTCACGGTTTATGGGCCTTGGGGAAGGCCTGATATGGCGCTTTTCCTTTTCACAAAAGCCATTCTGGCTGGAAGATCAATAGATATTTATAATTTTGGAAAAATGAAAAGGGATTTTACCTACATAGATGATATTGTGGATGGAACCATCTCCGCCCTGAACAGACCCTTTAGATATAAAATATTCAACCTTGGCAATTCAAAGACTGTAGAATTAATGGAACTCATTAGGATTATCGAGGAGGAATTGGGCGTAGAAGCTAAAAAAAACTTCCTCCCCCTTCAGCCTGGCGATGTACCTGAAACCTATGCCGATATAGAAAGCACAGCGAAGTTCTTGGGCTTTAAGCCCAAAACATCAATTAGAGTAGGTATCAGAAAATTTCTCACTTGGTATCGGGGTTATTATGGGATAAAATAATTTGGTATCGTTCAAAAGTGTTGCCATGAAGCATAGTGAGCAGTCGTTCACATTCTAAAGGAGGTCATGGCTGTTTTTGAAAGGCGATATCTCAAAAAAAATTCCACTGGGTCTTGCAGTGGTCACATATGTGGGGTTTACACTGTGGAAGCCCTGGGAGTCTTTACCTGGTTCATCTAAACCCCACATATTTGACCACATCCCTTGAACCTTATAGATAGCGCCTTGAGAAAATTGGCATGGCCGGATAGAGGTAATTATGTAGATGTCCTCTAACCAATATACCATTGAGTAAACACTTTTGAACAATACCAATAATTTAATGATCATTTGCTTAAGGAGATACTATCCCACATTCATTTCTTACTTCCAGAGCACCGTTTGTTCCTATAGATAATAAACGAATTCAGCGTCCTATTTCGATTTTCACGAGAATCCCGTGATAGTAATGCTGACCAAAATCCTTCGAGAGCCGCGAAACACCATCGGATTAAGCCGAAATACAGGAAACTTTTTATCTTTTGTTTATTTTCAATCATTCAATTGACTTTTTGAGAAAAAGGTAGTAAAAAAACCGGAATTTGTCTAAAATCCAGTATTGCGTATTTTTCTACGCGTGCTATAAAGAAAAGCCAAAACGTGTGCATCGTAAAGGTACGGCGAAATCTTACTGATTTAGAGTTATATGATTCCTATCTCGGTGAAACAGATCAAGTGAAGTAAGAAGTGGGAAAAACAGCCAGAATAATTGTTGTGGTAGTGATAAGCCTCCTTCTTATCGCATTCTTCCTGAGCATTTATATAACGGTTGATGAAAAAATGCCTGATAATGCGGTAGTTGTGGTAACTTTGGAAGACAAACACTACCATTCTATTCACTTTGATTACTCAGTCATTGCTGGTAAAACAGCCAAAACCATGCTCCTGTCTGAGGCTCGGGCAAAAGGTTTCATACCAGACCAGCTTTCCATCGATTTGGGTTACTTTAGGGGCAACACGCTCTTTCTTTACCAGTACATCCTCTCAAAGTTTGGTTTACGGTACAATAGCCGATGGGATAAAGACGGGAATTGGCTTTGGTAAGAAGCACGAGGTCCCATCCTTTCCACAACAATCCCCCCGCGCACCCCTCACAGCCAATCTCTGATCAGGAAACCGAGCATCTCCAAGAACTCCACAGTCCTCTGGCAAGATAACCTCTTGACTTACTGCCCATTTTTTAGGTAAATTCTCAATAATCTCTTTTGGTGCAACCAAAATAGCCCGTACCAGCAACAAGAATCAAGGTGAGCTAGTTCGTATGCAATTTACATTTTTTGGAACCTCCGATACCGGCCAGCACCGCAAAAACAACGAAGATAGCTATCTTTGTAACCCAAAAGAAAAGCTTTTTTTGGTAGCAGATGGAATGGGGGGTCAAGCCTCAGGTGAAATAGCCAGTAAGATGGCAGTGCAGAGTGCGGAAGACTTTGTCGTTCGTTCCCGGGCGGAAGACATCACCTGGCCTATACCGTATAGAAAAGGACTGAGCTTGGAGCAAAACCGTCTGCTTGCTGCTGCTGCCCATGCCAACGACAAAATACGCAATCTCGCCAAGGAGAAGCCTTCAATGGAAGGGATGGGAACGACCCTTGTTGGAGCAATCGTTGAAGGAGATCGTCTAGCTGTTGTAAATATAGGAGACAGCCGCTTATACAGGATCCGTGATGGACAGATACAGCAAATTACCCAGGATCACAACCTGGCATGGGAACAGGAACGGATGGGGCTTTTGACCAAGGAAGAGGCCTGTCAGCACCCCCAGAGGCATATTCTCACGAGTGCCCTCGGTATAGAACTTATTGAAAACATTAGAATTGATCTCTCCCGCGTCGATATACGCGAAAAAGATCTATTCCTGATGTGTTCCGATGGATTAAATGATATGTTGAGCGATGAGGAAATAGTAGAAAAAATTACTTCCCCTAAAAGGAAATCACTCGAACAGATAGGACTTTCCTTGATCCAAGAAGCTAATCGGGCTGGCGGGAGAGATAATATAACAGTGGTTCTGCTGTCTTTTCAGTAAACAAACGTGGAAAAGAGATAATGCCAAGCCTGAATCTCATTACCAATGATGGCCGAAGTCTTAACTTCCCAATCTCAAAGAACAAGATTACCATTGGGCGCGGTGAGGATTGTGACCTTACGCTCACTTCTGATAAGACCGTCTCCCGTCGTCACGCCCAGATTGAAAAAACAGAGGAGGGCTATCTTCTCACCGATCTTGGAAGTTACAATCGCACAAAGGTAAATGAAAAACTGGTTCAGAGTGTTCTCCTAAAACACAATGACAAAATAAGAATCGGTCGAGCAAACCTCATATTCCTGACCAAGAAAAAAGAAAGTGCATCCCCTGAGGATTCTCTTGTCCTAACCACCGATACTGACCATGAAAAAGAGCATAACAAAATACTAAGAACCCCTTCAGGCAGTGGTCTCAGTGAATCTGACGAGCTGTTAGTGTCTATTGAGGATATGAAGCTCCCAAAGGAAGGGGTGATTACTGCTCAACCCGAAGAGACCGAGGCCGATTCAAAAATCTTAGAGAGAAGCAATAAGGTGCTTCGGGTGCTTTACGACATCAGTAGCCAGTTGACCTCCATTACCGATTTCAGGGAACTCCTGAAAAGAATGATGGATAACATCTTTCGGGTTATTGATGCTGATTATGGTTTTTTGCTCCTTACTGGAGATGGAGAAGAAGATCAGCTCACTCCTGTGGTAGTCAAACATAAAGATGACAAAGAAAAAGACAAAGAAACATTAAAGGTTAGTCGCACTATCATTGATAAAGTAATACATGATAAAGAGGC
>DAOVRY010000116.1 GCA_030633645.1 Pseudomonadota bacterium
ATATAGCCGTCGGCCATGTAAGATACTCAACCACCGGCTCTTCTATCGCCAAGAACGCGCAGCCCTTTGTTGTCTCCCATGGGGGCAACACCTATGCCATTGCCCACAATGGAAATCTTACCAACGCCAGAGAGATGAGAAGTGATCTTGAGCAAAAGGGTTCTATTTTTCAGACCACCATGGACACCGAGATTATCCTTCACCTGCTGGCCCGGAATATCCAAAGGGGCGTGGAAGAGGCAATGGTTGAGGTTGTTTCACAGATTCAAGGGGCTTATTCTTGTGTCCTCATGACTAAAGACAAGCTCATTGCCTTCCGAGACCCTAACGGATTCCGGCCTCTTTGCCTGGGACTGCTTGATGGAGGATATATTGTAGCCTCTGAAACGTGCGCCCTTGATTTGATAGAGGCTCAGTATGTCAGAGATATCGATCCAGGCGAGATACTGATCATTGGTGAAGGTGAGCTAAAATCAATTAAACCTTTCCCAGAACATAAGAAGACCTTCTGTATCTTTGAATACATCTATTTTGCCAGGCCTGACAGCAATATCTTTGGCCAGAACGTGTATGCCGTGCGAAAGAGGCTTGGAAGGAGCCTGGCACAGGAATATCCGATTGATGCCGATTTTGCTATGCCCTTCCCTGACTCTGGAACCTACGCAGCCATTGGCTTCTGTCAAGAGTCCGGCATACCCTTGGAGATGGGGGTTATCAGAAATCACTATGTTGGAAGGACCTTTATTGAGCCTGTGCAATCCATGCGGGATTTCGGGGTAAAGGTCAAGCTGAATCCGGTTAAGGAGATCCTGAATCAGAAACGGGTCGTGATTGTGGAAGATAGCATCATAAGGGCTACTACCAGCAAGATGAGGATTAAGACCTTGCGGGAAGCAGGGGCATGGGAGATTCATATGATGGTGAGTTGTCCTCCCCACAGGTACCCCTGTTTCTATGGTATTGACTTTTCAACCAAGGGGGAGCTGATCGCCTCGGAGCACTCTGTAGAAGAGATTAAAAACTTCATTGGCCTGGATAGCCTATGCTACTTAAGTCTTCCCGGGATGATCCAAGCCACTGGCCAACCAGAAGACAGCTTCTGTCTGGCCTGTTTTAATGGAAAGTATCCTATCCAACCCAAAGAAGGCATCTCCAAGCTGTGCCTCGAGGCTTGATGACGTGGGTGCAAACATCTGCCTTGTGCAATCTGCCCGCATCCTTCGGAATCCAGCATGATTAACAGCCCCTCAGCGATAAGACAGGCCTGTGCCAAGCAAAGCGTATCCCTAACAGTGCATAGGTTCTTGTCATCCACTTTCCGAAAAGAGCCCTGGGAATCGCGCTTCACATGTGCCCATATATAACCATCTTACAGATTCCCGGAATGGTAAGATCAGCCAAAAGTATTTGATTTCTTAAAGTATCTTGCTATACTTATTTTTTAAAACATACACCTTTGGGCGTAAAGGCCATATGATGGGTGAGAGGTGAGTATTTGACTGGCATCAAAAAAACCGAGGACATTGCGCTCCTTTATGAAATCAGCAAGGCCCTTAACGAGAGCCTCGACCTCAGGAAGTCTCTCTACAAGGTCTTGGACATTCTCTCCAATGCAATGGATATGGTCCGGGGAACAGTTACCATTCTGAATCCCCTCCGAAATGAGATTAGCATCGAGGTGGCCCATGGCATGTCCCGAGTTGCCATGGAAAGAGGAAAATACCGGTTAGGTGAAGGTGTTACCGGCAGAGTAATCCAGACTGGAAAACCCTTTCTGGTCCCCAAGATCAGCCAGGAGCCTCTCTTTCTAAATCGGACAGCCACAAGAAGGGTTATGAAAAACCAGGAACTCTCCTTTATCTGTGTCCCAGTAAAAAAGGGGAATCACGTTGTTGGGGCTCTGAGCGTAGATCGACCCTATGACGAATCGTACCCTTTGAAACAGGACGAAAGACTCCTATCCATTATTGCAACTATGATTGCCCAGCATGTTATTAACCTTGAAAGGGTTCAGCTTGAAAAGGAGCAATTAAGAAAAGAAAATCTGAGACTAAGGGAAGAGCTTTCTGAGAAATACACGTTCACCAATATTATTGGGAATAGCAATAAAATGCGCGCGGTCTTTCAGCTGGTCTCCCAGGTTTGCAAAAGCAACGCTACCGTATTAATCAGAGGTGAAAGCGGCACCGGAAAGGAATTGATTGCTAACGCTATCCACTATAACAGTCCGCGGGCTAAGCAACCGTTTGTCAAGGTCAACTGTGCTGCCCTTCCGTCAAACCTCATTGAAAGCGAGCTTTTTGGTCATGAAAAAGGGGCCTTTACCGGGGCAATCCGCCAAAAACCGGGAAAATTTGAGCTGGCCAACAAGGGAACCATCTTTTTAGATGAAGTAGGTTCCATCGGCATAGACGTTCAGGTAAAGCTTCTGAGAGTTCTTCAGGAAAAGGAGTTCGAGAGAGTCGGTGGCTACCACACGATCAAAACAGATATTAGGATCATAGCAGCAACGAGCAAGAACCTGGAGCTGTCTTTAGAGGAAGAAACATTTAGGAGTGACCTCTATTATCGATTGAATGTCTTTCCCATTTACATGCCCCCTTTAAGAGAACGCAAGACCGATATCCTGCTCTTGGCAGACTTCTTTCTGGAAAAATACGCCAAAGAAAACAGCAAGGACATCAGGCGCTTATCCACCCCAGCCATCGACATGCTCATGCAATACCACTGGCCCGGTAATGTCAGAGAACTTGAAAACTGCATAGAGCGCGCTGTTCTCCTCTGTGAAGAGAACGTGATTCACAGTTATCACTTGCCCCCTTCCCTCCAAACTGGCGAGGAGTCAGATACCGTACCTGCCCTATCTCTAGAAGACGCTGTTGCCACCTTGGAAAAGGAAATGGTCATCGACGCCTTGAAAAACACCCACGGCAACATGGCCAGGGCAGCGCAGATGCTGCACATTACAGAGCGGAAGTTCACCTATAAGGCAAAAGCATACGGGATTGATTATCGCAGATACCGGTAGAGGAGACCTCCATTACGCCCTCGCCCTTTTCGCACTTTCCTCTGCTGTATTCACGTGATCAGGTTTCTCGCCTCCGTGAACTGGTAACCCATGGATCTGACGCTAATGTAGTTTAGGTTCATTGTTACTACATTTATGTAGTTTATATATCTATTTCCTACATTTCTGTTATTCATTGCATACCTGCCTCCCTAATTCCTCATGTGTATCTCGTTGAATTTATTCACTTTCTTATCTAGCCGTCATGGCATATCTTTTGCCTTCAAGAGGTTACACCCGAGCTTTTGTGATCCTGCAAGGCTGATTTGATTATTAATCTTTCATCAACAGGAGGGTAAAAGATGACCCGAAAAATTTTAATATTAGCCTTTATGGTCCTTTTGATTATAGGACATATAGTGCCATATACTATGGCAGAGGATATGCCAGAGGCACAGGTTCAGGCAGAAACCAAGGTCTAGGCAGCGAAAGAGGCGAAGACAGAGGGCCCAACAATAAAAAGTAACGCTGAGACCATTACTGCCAAAGGAATAGTCCTGGATACATTTAAGATTAAAAATATTTCTGACACTGAAGGGTATCTGGATGCCATTGGAAGGAGGAAAAACGCCGAAGTCAGAAGGGATGCAAGGATAACCGAGGCTAATGCTGAGGCTGAGGCAAGGCTTGTTGCTGCGGAGGCAAAGAAAAAAGGAAATGTTGCCGAGGCTCAAGCAGATATGACAATTGTGGAAGCAGAAAACAAACTAAGGGTAAAAAAGGCCGATTTGGCTGCTGGAGCTAACAGGTCTGAGGCAAAAGCAAAAGTTGCAAGTGATATCACCAGAATTGAAGAAGAACAGAAGCTTGAAGAAAATAGGGTTAAAAGAAATAAGAGCAAATATGAAGCCGATGTGATTGTACCTGCCAGAGCGGAAAAGGAGGCTAAGGAGCTAAAGGCTATTGGGGAAGCAGCAAGGATAGCGGAAGATGGTAGAGCAACAGCAGAAGCGGTCAGGGTTTTGAGGGAGCAGTGGGAGAAAGAAGACACAAGAGAGCTTTTCTTGATCCAACAACTCCCCGATATCCTGGATAAGGTCACCAAGGTAGTGTCTGAAAATCTATCCATTGATAAGGTTACAATTGTTGACAGTGGTGATGGACATGGGATTCCAGCCTATGTTAAAGGGGTAACAGGATCCATTGTTGCCATAATGGAGCAGATAAAAAATGCCACCGGACTGGATATACCTGAAATTCTCAGGACAAAGACAAAGACTAGTTGACAGCAATGCTCGTTAAAGGTATTTGATGTCTGGGAATTGGTAGCTAGTCGAGGTTTTGATTACAGGAAAGGAACGTCATGCAGTGTAAAACAAAAAAAGATGTTATGAAAATGGTTAGGGAGCGGAATGCCGGTTTTATCCAGTTCTGGTTTACTGATGTTTTGGGTATCTTGAAGAGTTTTGCTGTTACGCCATCTGAGCTGGAGGAAGGGTTAGAAGAGGGAATGGGTTTTGACGGCTCTTCTATTGAAGGGTTTGCCAGGATTGAGGAGAGCGATATGATAGCCATGCCTGATCCAAGCACCTTTCAGTTCCTTCCCTGGCGGCCCCAGGAAAGGCCAGTGGCCCGGATGTTTTGCGATATAATGCAGCCGGACGGAAGCCATTATGAAGGTGACCCACGATATGTCTTGAAAAGGATGACAAAAAAATTAACTGAAATGGGATACACAGCTTACATGGGACCAGAGCTGGAGTTTTTCTTTTTTGAGAGCCAGGATGGCCCGAAGCCTGTTGACAAGGGTGGATATTTTGACAACCGACCATTAGACATGGGCGGGGATTTGAGAAG
>DAOVRY010000144.1 GCA_030633645.1 Pseudomonadota bacterium
ATTTGATTGATACGCTCTTCTCTTGGGCCAGATCGAGTATTTCCTTCAACCGTTCGATTTTCCTTCCTTTGGCAATAAACAGCTCGACTATACCCTTATCTTCTTTAAGGTTTTCCCTTACGGCGTTTATGCCAGATACAATCTGGTGCATTGCTCAATGCAAGGATAAGTTACCCCTGCTTCGCTCCATCCCCGCTGAAACAGCGGGGAGAATAGTGGAATAATGGGGTGATGGAATAATGAGTCTGAAAGGGTTTTTGATAAGTAGAATTGATCTTTTCAGCTTTCATTCCCACTATTCCATAATTCCAATACTCCATCATTCCATGTGCGTAGCGTTGATCGGATGACTCATTAAACTTGTAAATTCAATCAGTTCTAGAAATTCCGATGCACATAATGAGGCAGTTATGTGAAGTAATAGTTATAGGTGTTGTCTATACGTGAAAAATCTCTTGAACGAGCGGAAAACGTCTCTCAGTCTTGGCCCTTTGGGCAATAATAATTGCCTCTACTTCTCTCGCCGCTTGATTGAGATCATCGTTGATAACGAGGTAATCGTAATCTCTACATTTTCTTATCTCCTCTGCAGCCTTTCCCATCCGTAAGCCTATACTTGTGTCGTCTTGAGATGATCTCCCCTGTAGTCTCTCATGAAGAATCTCTAATGAAGGCGGAAGAATAAAAATCAATGTTGCTTCTGGGAATTGTTTTTTTATTTCTTGAGCTCCCTGGATATCAAGATCCAACAAGAGGTCTTTGCCAGATGACAATGTGCTCTCTACACTTGACATGGAGGTCCCATAGAGGTGATCATAGATAACAGCCCACTCAACAAATTCATGAGCCTCAATCATCTTTTCAAAGTCTTTCCTGGTAACAAAGTAATAGTGCACTCCGTTAACTTCCCCTGTCCGGGGCGGTCGCGTGGTATGAGAAACTGAATAACCAATTCCCTCTATCTTTTTCCTTATGATATCTATTATTGTTGTCTTTCCGGTCCCTGAGGGGGCCGTGATTACAAAAAGTTGCCCTTTTTTAGGCCATAGCTCCATCATAACGATAATCTCACGGGCTTATGCTATATCAAATCTTCTCTCCGTAATGTTCCGTTTGGAGAAAATCTCTGGGCTATTGTCTCAGATTGTACTGCAGACAGAATGACGTGATTACTGTCGGTTATTATCACTGATCTTGTTCTTCTCCCCTGCGTAGCATCAACAAGCCTCTTATCATCTTTTGCCTCTTCGCGAAGCCGTCTAACAGGCGCCGAAGACGGCGATATGATGGCTACAACCCTGTTTGATACAAGAAAATTCCCAAAGCCGATATTGAGTAAACTTGGGTCCATAACGCTTCTCTCCCATATTTAAGTGAGCTAAAGTGCCTACTCTATGTTTTGAATCTGCTCCCTCAACTTTTCCAACTCAGCCTTAATTTCAACTGCCCGTTGCGAAATGAAAGAATCTGCAGCCTTAGATCCAATAGTATTGACCTCTCTATTTATCTCCTGCAGGAGAAACTCCAGTCTCCGTCCTATGACATCATCCTGATTCATGTAATTTCTAAATTGCTCCAGGTGGCTTCGTGTCCTAACCAGTTCCTCAGTAATATCAGACCGTTCTGCCATAAACGCTACTTCTTGAACCAATCGATCTTCCGTTATTTCAAGATTTTTCACTAATTTCTGAATCTTTTCTGTTAACTTATCTCTATAAGATTCAACTGTTACCTTACTTTGATTGTTTATCTCATTGATATAACGTTTAATTTTCTCTAACCTTTTCAAGAAGTCCTTTTCTATGACCTTCCCTTCATTTAGTCTCATGGCATCTAACGAGAGCAAGGCCCTATCTATAACCTCTTTCACATCAGGCCACATTTTTTCAATATCCAGATTCTCTTGTTTCATAATAATGGTGTCTTTCAGTTGAGAGAAAACCGAGAGATCTATAGGTTGCTCACAACCGAGTTCCCTGTTGAGCTCATTGAAAACAGTAATGTAAGCCTTAACCAAAGGCTTGTTGAGCTCGAGCTTTAAGCTGTTATTGCTATTGTCTTTCATCTGAATGGATATCTCAATCCTGCCTCTCTTTAAGCTGGAAGAGATTATGGGCTTGATCCTATCTTCCAATGGTTGAAGAACCTGTGGGAGTCTCAAAATGATTTCTCGATATCGACTGTTTACAGATTTTATTTCTGTAGTGAACTCTGTGTTTCCTTTCACGGACTCTGCCCTGCCATAAGCAGTCATACTCCTAAGCATGATTTTCTTTTCCCTCTTGTCTTGAATAGTGCAAATACCCAGTCCTCACCATATTAAAATACCGGATAACCTTCTCATCTGCATAATCAGGGTATGTCCATACAAGAGGCATAAAGGTGCCAGCATGAAAAACCAGGGTGAGGTCTGCATATATCCCCTTGTTTAAGTAGATCCTGTGGATGTAGTTTTTGCCAGTAGCAAGCACGAGCCTCTCTAAAGATATATAGCCTGGATCAATGTTAATCTTTCTCTTTTTTTCAACTAAATGCCCATTTTCAATGGTATTGGTCAACAGTTTTATATCTACAAGAAAGTCTGGTGAGATCAGTTTCGAAAAAGATATGAATCGCCTAAAAAGGGGCCACCCCATCTCTTTTGCATAGTACTTTGTCCTGTCAAACACCAATTTCTCGCTCACCCAGTCAACAGGCCCAAAATAGCCCTCCATCTGTTTTATGACATCTTTTATCAAATCCTCTTCAGGAGAAAAGAGACTGCTTACCAGCTTTACCTTTGGTGATTCTTTCGGAATGCTCATGACTCGTTGCCGGTTACTTATTTCTCGTCAACTCTTTCTGCTTACCTCCCCCCTGCTGCTTACTGCTGTTAAAATGAGAAGCAACTAACTCCTTCAGATCATCTAACCTGACCGTAGATGTGCCTATCTCGCCAACCACTAAGCCTGCCGCCAGATTAGAGAGATAGGCGGAGGTTCTGAGATCCAACCCTGCAGTAATGCCGAGGGTAAGCATCGCGACGACTGTATCTCCGGCACCAGTCACGTCATATACCTTTCTGGCCACTGGCTTTATATGTGTTATGCTGCCATCTTCCTCAAAGAGGGTCATCCCATCAGGTCCTCTCGTGATCAACAGTGCCCTGCAGTTCTCGTTACTGAGTAGTTTTTTTCCGCTTTGTAGCAAACCCTCCTCGTCTTCTATCTCCATGCCTGCTATTGCTGCTGCCTCATTATGGTTGGGTGTGATGATCGTTACCTCTTTATAGAGGGGGAAATTCTTCACGTAAGGATCTACTGTCACCGGCAAATTACACTCTGAAATCACGCTTCTAAGGCCATCCATAAGTTGGGAAGACACGACACCTTTTCCATAATCTGACACAATAATACCAGAGAGATCCTTCCTTGTTTTATGAATGAAATCAAGGATACGATTAGCTGTCTCTGGTTTTACTAAACTTGTTTTCTCCCGGTCGTACCTCACAACCTGTTGGGCATGAGCAATAATTCTTGTCTTGACGGTTGTAGGTCTACCATGCTCCACAATGATTCCATCAACATTAGCACCTAATTCCTCTAACTTTGCGATAAGTTCTCTTCCTCTAGAATCATCGCCCACAACGCCGCATAAGAGAACATTTCCACCTGAAGCAACAATGTTATTCACAACATTGGCAGCGCCTCCGAGCATCGTGGTCTCATGTTCAACTCCGACCACAGGTACCGGCGCCTCAGGGGAAATCCTTGAAACCTTTCCCCAGATAAATTGATCTAATATAATATCGCCAACAACCAGTATCCTTGATCTGCCGAAATTATCAATTCCCTTAGTAAGATACTTCCTATCAATGTTTTCCATAGCCAGGTTCCACTATTCTCCAGTCCTATCAAATGGTCCACTATCCTCAGCGGATGTGCCCACCGTAACTGTATAACCCCTTAAAACAATTCCACATCAACAATCTATCGGAACATAAAACCATATAACACATACTCACTGTTGGATAAAGTGAAAATGAGGGCCTGTCGAAATTCCCAAACGCAACCGCAAAGCTCTATTTGGAGGTTTGATACAAGCTCTCAGTCAGGGTCACTTCATAGTGAAACCTAACCTATTGATTTTTAAGCTTCTTGCAGGGTATGGGTGTCTTTTTTTTGGATTATGCCCTCACATAGTTTAGATGAGTGGGCGTTTCAAAATGGTTTATATAGATGGAGCCTATGATTCTAAGGCTTAGG
>DAOVRY010000225.1 GCA_030633645.1 Pseudomonadota bacterium
ACCGCTGCCTTGCTGGCCGCGTACGCCGGATCACCAGCACGGCCAACAAAGCCTTGGAGTGAAGAAATGTTAATTATCTTGCCCTTGCCCTGGGGCAACATCACCTTGGCTGCCTCTCGAGAACAGAGGAAGGTACCCTTTACGTTGACATCCATGATGTATTCCCAGAGATCCAGTGGAAACTCGATAAGAGGTTCAACGTCAGCAAAGCCCGCACTGTTGACCAGGATGTCCAGCCGGCCGAGCTGTTTCGTCACAGTGCTTACCATACGGGCAACCAATTCCTGATCCCGCACCTCCACCTTCAGGGCTAGTGAACGATGGCCCATCGTTGCCAGCTCCTCAGCGACGCGCTGGACATGGGTAAAGGTCTTCCCGGCAACAACTACGTCAGCACCAGCGCCAGCAAGCGCAAGAGCCATCGCCTCTCCCAGTCCTTTGCCTCCACCAGTAACTACTGCCACTTTTCCACTAAGATCGAAGAGAGAATGAATATTACGCGCTTTCAACACCAGTTTTTCCATAATTTTTGTCCTCTTCTGTTACTCTGGTATCTCACCCTTTTTGACAATGGTATAGGCCTCGTTAAAGAGATCTGGTGTAGAATAACCGCTCTCGTTGGGCATTGCCGTACCAGTGTAAACCCAGATAAATTCGAGTGGGTCATCGAAAGGATTGCGCAGCCAGTGAATCTCGCCAGTGGCCGCAAACTGTACGTCACCTGGTGTGAAGAGATACTCTTTATTGCCGCTGCCAGCGACCGCCTTGCCGCTCAGACAGTAAATGAACTCCTCCGCATACAGATGACAGTGCGGATCATGGAAAGATCCTGGGAAGAAGACCGATCGCCCCATGACCGTTTGTTTTGAGCCCGTAGTTTCACGGCAGACGATCAATTGGGTCTCCATCTTACCATGAAGGCCCGCCCAATTGCCAAGTTCCATAGGCGCAACCTCCCGCCAGTTGATGAGCCGTATCTTGCCTTCTGGGAATTCGTATAATTCCCGCTGTAGCTTTACAGGTAAACGCTTCATAATTCTATCCTCTCCTCTCTTAATCTATTAAATTCATTAATCGATGAGAAATAAAAATCAGATTTATTGAACTGACAGCTAAAAAAGAACTTCTAACCTTTTCGATAAGAATATAAAGCCACCGCTCCAATAATTACGCTTCCCTTGACTATCAGTTGACTCTGGATGGGCAAATTAAGGATCAAAACCAAGTTAAAAAGAATGGTTATCATTAACACTCCAGCAATGGTTCCCACTACGCCTCCCTTTCCTCCACCAAGAGCTGTTCCACCTACCACCACTGCAGCGATAGAATCAAGCTCATAGCCTTTGCCTACCCAATTATCAGCAAATCCAAGATATCCGGTTAACACCAGTCCAGCTACCGCTGCCAGCAGGCCACATATCACATAGGTTATAGTGACGACCCAATTTACCCTTATTCCTGAGAGATATGCAGCAACAGCATTTCCTCCCACACCGTAGATTTTTCTACCCAGAGCTGTTTTCCTCAATCCAAATATTGCTACTACTGAAAAAAGACCAAACACTATTACTGACACAGGTAAAGCACCAATCTCACCTGTCCCTATAAATCTTAAAAGAGGGGGAATGGAACCATAAGGAGCGCCTTTAGTGTAAAGAAAACGAGCTCCTCGAATAACGATCATCATCCCCAAAGTAGCCACAAAAGGAGGAATTTTTAACTTGGTAATCAGAGTCGCATTAATCAAACCCACAGAACCTCCTAAAGCAAGACAGAGCAAAGACACAGGAATGACCATTTCATTTCGGCCAAGCATTTGAGAGGCAGCAACCACATTCACAGTAGCCATCAGTGAACCTACAGAAAAATCCACTCCTCCGGCCAAGATTACCAAAGTCTGCCCTATACTTAGTATCCCCAGAGCGGAGGCCTGTTCCAATACCAAAAATACATTAGCAGGACGGTAGAAAACGGGAGAGATTAAAGCTGCCACTCCCAGTAGTAAAAGAAGGGCAAAATAAACCCCACTTTTTACCAGAACAGCCTTTAACCTCGTTTGCTCGATCCAGGTTAACCAGGGAGTCTTCCTCTCTATTACCTTCATCCTAAGCTTGTAGCTCCTCGTAAGGAGGTATTGTTACCCCTCTTCCTTCCTTACCACTCCTTCCAATACTATTATCCTCAGTTCACCTTCTCCAATATTTTTGAAACTATGAGAGCTTCCACTTTTGGTAAGACAAACATCTCCCGGATTCATCTCCACAGACTCTTCGTTTACAGTCATTAACCCTTTACCCTCCAGTACGTAATATAATTCCTCATTCCCCTCATGGCTATGCAGTCCTATGGAAGTTCGCGGTAAAAGAGTAGTTTCATGCATAAACCTGATACAGCTGTCAAAATCCTCGGGATGGCCGGGCAGTGAAAGAAGAGGCTCATAACCAAGTAATTGACGAACCTTTACCTTGCCAACACCGTCGTGAATATCTTCAACTATAGTTTCCTCTACGTCATTTCTTCCTCTTTTGATCATCATTTCTATCCTCCTTTATTTTGGAAATCATGGAGACCATTCAGGGGATCGGGCAATTCAAGATTGGTAAACCTCCGGGTTGACCACATAGCGAGGCTTTCTCCCTTCTAATGCATCGATGACATTTTGCACGGAAGTCATTCCCATATTCCTTAGAGCCTCATAGGTATAGGCTCCCATGTGGGGAGTGGTAATAATGTTATCCAGAGAAAAGAGGGAACTTTCCTGTGGGGGTTCATCAGAATAGGAATCAACTGCTGCTCCTGCGATTACTCTATCCCTTAAGCATCGATAAAGAGCATCCTCATTTATCAGAGGACCTCTGGCCGTATTTATCAAGAAGGCGGTAGGTTTCATCAATTTTATCTCATTTTCTCCCATAATATTTTTAGTCTCACCGGTTAAAGCAAGATGCAGACTGACAAAGTCTGCCTCTTGCAATAAGAATTTAAAATCAGTATATTTTGCTCCGGTTTCCTCTTCAATATCAAGCTTCCTTCGCCGACTCCAGTAAAGTATTCTCATATTAAAACCCTTTGCTCTTCTGGCAACTGCCTTGCCAATTTCACCCATTCCTACTATACCCAGCGTTTTTCCATATATCGCCGTACCAAAAAACTTCTTCCATTCCCCTTTTTTGGTGCTCCTATCTGCCTGAGGTATTTCTCTGGCGACTGCTAAAATTAAACCAAAGGTTAAATCTGCCACTGCTTCGGTATTGGTGCCAGGAGTATTGGTTACCACTATTTTTCTCCTGCTAGCTGGCTCAATATCTATGTTATCCACACCAGCTCCGTATTTGGAGATGACCTTTAATTTATCCGCAGCTTTAATTGCCTTTGCTGTAATCTCATCCAGACCAGCGATATAGGCATC
>DAOVRY010000196.1 GCA_030633645.1 Pseudomonadota bacterium
ACCATCTTTTTAACACTGTAATTACCAGCCATTGCCCTGCCCTTTTTCCCCATTTCCTCTCGCATCTTCTTATCATCTAATAGTTTTTTGATCGCAAAACTCAGGCTTTTGGAATCGCCAGGTTTAACGAGAAATCCGTTTTGCCCATCCTTTACCAAATCAGGGATACCACCAACATTGCTGGCAACAATAGGCTTTCCGGCAGCCATGGCCTCTACCAATACCCTACCCATCCCTTCGTTTAGTGAGGGAAGAACAAAAATATCCAGGACTTGCATGATCTCAGGAATGTCATCACGCCACCCTAAGAATGTCACCCTGTCAGATACTCCCATTCGAAAGGCTTCTGCCCTAAGTTCCTGCTCTAACTCACCTTTCCCCACATATACCAGCTGTATCTCAGGATGGCTCTGCCAAATCACTTCCATGGCCGTGAGCAAGTACAATGGCCCCTTGATCCGAAGCAACCAGCCAATTGTACCGACCACCAATCCTTTGGTGCTTAGACCAAGAGACCTCCTCTTTTCTTCGATATTGACCCGTGCCCTCATAAAACGAGTTACATCCACCCCGCTGTGAATTGTTACCATCTTGTCCGGTTTGGAAACAGAAAATGCAATATAGTCCTTTCTCTCCCCCTCAGAAAGGGTAACCATGCGATCACTAATAGCGGCTGTAATCTTTTCGATCATCAGACAGAACCTGGTAACCAGGGGGCTGAAGTGACCAAAAAAGACGTGGCCATGGGGGGTATGGACAATGATTGGTACGCCGGCCATCTTGGCTGCCCAGCAGCCCAGGATTCCTGCTTTATATGTATGAGTATGGACGATCGTGGGTTTCTCTCTGATCAATACCCGCAATATTGAGAGAAACGCAAAAAAATCTCGTACAGGATCTATCCTTCGCACCAAACACGGAATGGAGATGTCCTTTAGACCTCGTTCCTGAGCCTCTTTGATTTGTCTCTCAACAGACTGCCTCTCCCAATTGGTCATCCTGGATTCAAGGGAAAGACCGTGGACCAGTACCATATCATACTTTTGGCTCAACTCATGGCAGGTGAGCAACGTATTCTGAGCTGATCCTCCCTTATCCAGACGAGTAATAATATGTAGGGCCTTTATTTTCGGTGGCATACCCCGACTTTCTAAAAATACGTGATAGTTCGCCACAAAGACACTAAGACTCCAAGATTATTATAATTTTTTTTGCCATTTCAACCCAGATTTTGCAGTAGGCATCGTAGCGAGGCACAAGAAACCTTAGCGAAACGAGCAGTTGGAAAGATTTTGGCCCGCAGGCATATTCATAAATATGTCCAGGACCAAAATCTCGAAACAAGCGTTGCAGCAAGGTTTCTAAAGCCGCAGTAGATGGCTACTGCAAAATCTGGGTTAAATAACGATTGACCAAAAGACATGATCTCATAGCCGCCTTTCATCCGCCACGTTTTTTCAATAGTATTTCATATTCGATCATGTCAGTCGATGGTTGTCCGGTGTCCGTTGTCAAAAAAACCAGGAAATAGGCTCAGGCACAAGGGCAAGGATTGGAAAGGAACCGAGGCCTTGAAAATTAATGAGATTGGGGAATTTGGGTTAATAGAGTCCATCAAAAAAGACTGCATCACCTCATTGCAAGGGGTTGTCAAGGGTATTGGTGACGACTGTGCTGTTTTTCATTCCTCATCTGGCCGGGTTTTACTGCTGACTACTGATATGCTGGTTGAGGATATCCATTTTTTGCGGAATACCATAACCCCGTATCAGTTGGGCCGGAAGGCCATAGCCGTGAATCTGAGCGACATTGCAGCTATGGGTGGAACACCGCTCGTTACCTTGATCTCCCTGGCCGTACCTGCTCAAACAGAGGTTGAGGAAATTCAAGAGCTTTACCGAGGCATGAGAGATGTCTGTGGCCTTTACAGCGTTAATATCATAGGAGGGGACACGGTTGCCTCGCCCGACAACCTGATTATCAATGTTTCTCTGATTGGTGATGCAAATGAACAGGAGGTTCTCTATAGATCCGGTGCTAGGCCAGGGGATAAGATCTATCTTACCGGGACTGTCGGGGATTCCTCCGCCGGATTGAGTATTTTAAAACATGAAATATCACCACAAGAGTCTCTGCGCGGGCACTTCATTAAAGTCCACAATGAACCAGAACCCCTGATCAAAACTGGAAAGGTGATAGCCGGATCACGGCTTGCCAGCGCCATGATCGATCTGAGCGATGGACTTCTCTCAGATTTGGGACATATCTGTGAGGAGAGTCGCGGTGGGGCACTCCTCTTTAGGGATACGATTCCTCTCTCTGAAGAGCTCAAAAGCCTTGCTGCCCATGCAGGTTTCGATCCTTTTGATTTTGCCCTTTCAGGAGGCGAAGACTATGTTCTTTTGGTAACTGTGCCTGCGGTAAAGACCCGGGACTTTGAACTGACATATAAAGATAGGACCTCATCCCCCCTCTTCCTGATAGGTGACATACGAGGAGAAAAAGGTATTAGAATCATGAACGAGAATGGGTGTGTACAAGACCTCGTTCCTAAGGGCTTCGATCATTTCTCACATCCCTGGTAAGGTATCTGCTCAGGGTTTAAGGTTCAGGGTTCAGGGTTCAGGGTTCAGGGTTCACGGGTTCAAGGTTCAGGGTTTCCCGATGAAATCGAGGTTCAGGGTTATCTTCCTGTCTGTGCATCGCAAGCAGACAGGTCTTTTGTTGAGCTTGCTTATATGCCCGTAAGTACTTGACCTGCCAGACGCCCGCCTGCCGTACTGCGGTCAGGGATGGCACGCGGGTCTTCGGTGAACCTTGAACCATTGAACCTCTGAACCCATGAACAGTTATGCTATCTTTATCAGGGCTGGCACCTACAGTAAAGCATTACCGCTTATAATCTGCAGATAAATGAGGCCGATTTTAGATGGATATCGAGCAAACCATTTTGTTAGGGATTATCCAGGGACTAACAGAGTTCTTGCCTATCAGCAGTTCCGGTCACTTGGTCATTTTTCAGCACCTGATTGGGCTGAAGAATCCGGAGCTTTTGCTGGATATATCGCTCCACCTGGGGACATTGCTGGCAGTCCTAATATTCTTCCGGGCCGATGTAAAAATGATGATCACCGAAAGTGCTGGCTATATTGCGACGGTTTTGCGGAAAGGAAAGCATGACGGGCAGGTCAGCGAAATCCACCAATTTCCCCATGCAGCCCTGACTTTCTGGATCTTAATAGGTATCATTCCTACGGCACTCATTGGGATTATCTTTGGCTCATTCTTCCATGAGATGTTTGGATCAACTCTCATTGTGGGAATTATGCTGATGGTTACAGGCACAATCCTTGCTATTAGCCGGCTTATACCTGATTATTTCACTACAAAAAAGAAAATTGGCCTCATCTCAGCAATGGCGGTAGGCCTAGCACAAGGAGCTGCAATTACTCCCGGCATTAGCAGGTCTGGGGCCACCATAGTCTGTGGTCTTTTTTGTGGTTTAGATAGGGATTTGGCTGGACGGTTCTCCTTTCTCATTTCCATTCCAGCTATCATAGGGGCTTTAGTAATGAAATTCGACATGACCGAGCTAGCTGAAATTGGCTATATTCCTTTTCTCACAGGAATTATCACCTCTTTTCTGGTAGGTCTTTTTGCCTTGAAGATAA
>DAOVRY010000070.1 GCA_030633645.1 Pseudomonadota bacterium
CAATTGTTTGAGCCCTAAAGGCGAGTTTTGACATCGCCTGGAGCGAGCCTTAGATTTATCAAAAAACGTTTTAGACTAAGAGAAAAGGGATTTCGGCAACAGCCTGTCAAGGCCTGACCCCACTCATTGCGCTTATAACCCTGGCCCAGTCCTGGCCTATAGGCTTACCAGGCTGATTAGAGAGCATAGCGCCAGGGGGGCTTTAGCTCACTTTAGGTACTTTTTAAGGAAAGGAGCGCCTCAATGACAGAAAAGATTATTATTTTTGACACCACGTTAAGGGATGGTGAGCAGTCTCCAGGGTACAGCATGAACACTGCAGAGAAGATTCACCTTGCTTCCCAGTTGGAAAACCTTAGGTTAGACGTACTTGAAGCAGGTTTTCCGTCCTCTTCGCAAGGAGATTTTGAGGCAGTTCAGATGATCGCTCAAAAGGTTAGGACTGTGCAGGTAGCCGCCCTTGCTCGGACCTCTAAACTGGATATTGATGCCGCATGGGGTGCAATTAAGGAGGCTGCAAATCCCCGCATTCATGTTTTCATTGCCACCTCTGATATCCACCTTGAGCATAAATTAAAGATGAATAGAGATCAGGTCATTAACCAGGCAGTTGACGCAGTGAAATACGCCACACAATTCACGAACAATGTCGAATTCTCAGCTGAGGACGGTTCCCGAAGCGACCGATATTTTCTTTGCAAGGTTTTTGAAGCTGCTATTTCAGCCGGAGCCACCACAGTCAATCTTCCTGACACCGTGGGTTATGCTATTCCGGCTGAGTTTGCTGACCTTGTTGCCTATGTGAAAAGTCACACGCCAAATATTGGCAAGGCAATTCTAAGCGTTCACTGTCACAACGATCTGGGCCTGGCCACAGCCAACACCTTGGCGAGTATCAATGCTGGAGCTAGGCAGGTTGAGGTTACCGTAAATGGGATTGGAGAGCGTGCAGGCAATACATCTCTTGAAGAGGTCGTTATGGCCCTCCACACGAGAAAAAACTATCTGCCCTATTTTACGGACATTAATACTAAAGAGATATATCCATCAAGCCGTTTGCTCGCAATGATTACCGGAATACCGGTCCAGCCCAATAAAGCCATTGTAGGAGCAAATGCCTTTGCCCACGAGGCTGGCATTCATCAAGATGGGGTCTTAAAAAATAAGACCACCTATGAAATCATTGAGCCCGCTACCGTTGGTTTGGAAAGCAATCGTCTCATTATGGGAAAGCATTCAGGCCGACACGCATTTACGGATCGTTTGAGGAAGCTCGGCTTTGAATTGTCCCAAGGAGATATCGACGGTCTGTTTACAAAGTTTAAAGACCTCGCAGACAAAAGAAAGGAAATCGTGGATGAGGATTTAGAGGTCCTGGTCGCCGAAGAGGTACTAAGAGTACCAGATACCTATAAACTCAAGTACCTTAATGTGATCAGCGGGACTGCAACTGTCCCCACAGCGACAGTACAATTGGAGATTCAAGGCAAGGAAAAACAGAAGGCAGGGTTTGGCGTAGGTCCCATTGATGCGACTTTTAATACTATTGCAAAGATGACCGGAACGAAATCCAAACTACTTCGATTCTCTATTGATTCGTTAACTCGCGGGACAGATGCCCAGGGAGGCGTAACAGTGCGACTGGAAGAAAACGGGGTGCAGACACTTGGTAAGGGGAACGATCCTGACATTATAGTCGCCAGTGCAAAGGCCTTTATTAATGGATTGAACAGGTTGAAACATTTGAAACGAACCTCATCGCCTCACAAAAGCAGGTGAGTGAATGAGACTCGCTAAGCATTTTGGCTGTTCATAAAGGTGAATCACAGGAGAATACCTAAAGTGTCAATGACCATAACTGAAAAGATATTGGCTTACCATGCAGGCCCAAAACATGTTTCACCTGGAGACCTCATAGAGGTGAAGGTAGACATGGCCATGGCGAATGATATTACCGCCCCCTTAGCCATAAAGGTTTTCAAACAGACAGGAGTTCACAGCGTATTTGATCCTGAGAGAATTGCGCTTATTCCCGACCATTTTGTCCCTAACAAGGATATCGGCTCTGCCGAGCAGGCCAAACTCATGCGCGAATTTGCCACTGAATATCACATCAAACATTACTATGAAGTGGGGCAATCTGGCATCGAACATGTGATTCTTCCTGAAAAAGGGTTAGTTATCCCGGGAGATTTGGTCATTGGGGCAGACAGCCACACGTGCACCTACGGTGCCCTGGGGGCCTTTTCCACCGGTGTTGGCAGCACTGACCTTGGCGTAATAATGGCTACCGGTAAGACATGGCTCAAGGTGCCCCCAACAATAAAAATCGAATACGAGGGTCATCTACAGCCATGGGTAAGAGGAAAAGATCTCATACTCTTTACCTTGCGCACGTTAGGAGTTGATGGTGCAAACTACCGGGCTTTGGAATTCTCAGGTCCTGTAATCAAAACACTTTCCATGGCTCAAAGGTTTACCGTGACCAATATGGCTGTAGAAGCCGGAGCAAAAAACGGCATCATTGAGCCAGACGAGATCGCCTTGGCATTCGTGGATCAGAGATCCCACAGAAGGCCTTTTGTCTGCACCAGTGATCCTGGTGCAGACTATGAAAACGTAATCAAGATCGTGGTGGATACCATCGAACCTCAAATAGCCTTGCCCCACTCTCCGGCCAATGTCCGGCCTTTATCAGAGGTTCCACATATATCACTCGATCAGGTCTTTATAGGGTCCTGCACCAATAGCTACTTGGAAGATCTTCGGGAAGCAGCTACCATACTCAAAGGAAGGAAGGTTGCTAAGGGAATCAGGCTCATCGTCATTCCTGGTTCCCAGCTCATTTACAGTGAAGGTATTGAGCAGGGGATCATAAAAACGCTGATTGATGCCGGTGCGGTTATTGGCCCTCCCTGCTGTGGACCGTGCCTGGGTGGCCATCTTGGGATTCTCGCTGAAGGCGAGAGGGCACTTTCCACCAGCAATAGAAACTTTATGGGTCGAATGGGGCATCCCAAGAGCGAGGTATATCTGGCAAGTCCGGCCATTGCTGCAGCCTCAGCTGTTTTGGGATGTATCGCCGGACCGGAGGAGCTTTAAATGAAACTGCAAGGAAGGGTGTGGAAATTTGGAGATAATGTGAACACTGATCTCATTATTCCGGCACGGTATCTCAATAGCTCCGACAAAGATGAACTTGCAAGGAACTGCTTTGCTGATGTAAGGCCTGGTTTTGTTGAAATGATTTCCCCAGGAGATATCATTGTAGCCGGAAATAACTTTGGTTCCGGGTCTTCCAGGGAGCATGCACCGCTCGCCATAAAAGGAGCAGGCATCAGTGTGGTTATCGCACAGAGTTTTGCTCGAATATTCTATAGAAATGCCTTCAACATCGGCCTCCCCATTTTGGAATCCAAGGAGGCACCGCTCTCTATTCAGGAAGGCAATGAGGTGTCCGTTGATCTGGCTACCGGTGAAATAGTGATTCTGGACACCGGGGAGCGGTTCCTTGCCGAACCTGTGCCCGCTTTTTTGAGAGAAATAGTGGATGCAGGGGGGCTGGTGCACTATATCAAGAAAAAGGGATTAGCTGAAAGAAAAACGGAGTGAGGTTGGCTTCGGTACTGCTCGTCAGAACACTACTCAATTGGAGCGAACTATTATCAGGTGATTTGAACTATGTTATCAGGTAGGCTCTGACGCTTACTGCAAAGACATGAGAAAAGATTTTGCTTGACATTACAGAGAGGATCGAGAAAATTATATGAAATAGAACTGGGGGATCGTTCAGTGGTAGGACGGCAGGTTCTGGCCCTGCAGACAGGGGTTCGAGTCCCTTTCCCCCAGCCACTTCTTAACCGTGCCCTGTCAAGCACGGTTGCATCATTTTTGGGTCCCATCGTCTAGCGGTCTAGGATATCGGCCTCTCACGCCGAAGACACGGGTTCGATTCCCGTTGGGACTACCAGAATAATCTCACTCAACTTCTTAACCTTTTGTTTTAGTTGAGGAACCGCTGGACCAGTCATTGTTTCATCAAGCCAGTGTTGGATATTGATCACCCACATTTCTTAATCCCTTTTTCTATTCATCTTACCCTTCAAAACCGGCGAACACCTAAAGACAACCACCCTCCTCTCGCCCAGCATCAGATCATCACCAGTTTGAGGGTTCCTTCCGCTTCGCTCGTTTTTCTCTTTCACACAGAACTTTCCGAAGCCGCTGATAACGATATCCTCGCCGTTTGCCAAGGTCTTCTTAACGATTTCCAATAGGGACTCAACCACCCGTGTGGATTTAGTTTTGGGGAGATCGATTCTGTTGTAAACGGAATCAACGAGATCTGTTTTGGTAAGGCTCATGAGTGCGTGCTCCTAGATTGACAGTTATCTCAAAGCATATTCACATTATAGTGAAGGAGGATTATTTTTGAAAGCCATTTTGTCAAGAAATTACGAATATTAGGGAGAATAGAGGATACTGGAAAAAAAGGGGTTCCTGGGAGTGAAGTTTTTTCACAAATTGTATATAATGACCAGGGCTTAGAGTAACAAACAGTCACCTGACGGTTTGATTTACCGTGGCATCTATTCCATGCTAAGCTCCACAACTGTGATTGCTATCGCGCAGTTGGGATTAAAGACTACATATGTGAAATCTTTATCTATGTCTCAGTGGCCTATTTCACTGGGGAGCTGCCTGCCCTGTGGAATCAAATTCTCCGTCTAAACCGGCTGTCACTTGCGCTTCCCATTACTCAATTACTCCAAAAGCACAACTGCCAGAGCGCTGCTATTCCACTGGGGCTTGCCCTGTAGAATAACCTGTGCCTGAGGTAAAACCATCTGGATGACGAAGATAACCGACTAACCACTCTTCATTAATCTCTCTCCTATTCAACAGGGCCTGTCTTGCAGGCACAATTACCTGCTTCCCCTCCGTATCCCCCCGCATTTATTGCCTATAGATTTTAGTATTGATTCTTTTGCCGTTTTCTTCTAAACTTCTCCCTGACTGCAGACTGATATATCCGGCGGTTGCGATTTTCCATTCGCATTGATCTGTGACGTATTAGCTATAGGCTATCAGCTGTCAGCTCGTTGGCCTCAAGCGCAGCGTTCTTTCTTTGATCCTTGACAAACGCACAACCAACGCATAGCCTACACTATGGTTGGGCACACGTTCCTTGACCTCTAATGAGGTAAAATGCCCGGGAAAGATACAAAACAATTAGAAGGAAAGCTCCATCAACTCAGCGAGAGGATGGGGCTTTTTTGCTATGAGAATTACCCCGCTTCTCAAAACGAGAGCGGAGTTTTTGTTTTTCTGAGCTAGATTTTTTCAGAATCCTTTGACCGCATTAGACAAAATGCTGTGGTAAATGGTGAACATTTTAGGGAATGGGAGGGGATCCTATGGCAAAACCAGGTGAAAAAAAGATTTCGGAATATGACTTTGTAGTCAAGGCTATCAAAAGACTTCGCAATCCGCCTTATAAAGGAATCCATACTGTTTACAGTGGTTTCAATCAGGCCTTTAAGGACTATTTTGGGACCAACCCCGTTGAAACTACGCAAACGTTGGGGAAAGAGGGCAAGATAACCATTCGCCCGGTAAAGGGTGGCGTGATGCTCTACCTTCCCGAAGACGCCCCGATTGCTGCAGACTCGAAAAGGGTTTTGAAAACCATTTTAGAGGGAGACGAATAATCTGAAACAGGCTTGGAAGCGTAAGGCCCCGAGCCCCTATGGGTGGCGAGTGATCCTTCAAAACCTCACGATCAACCATTTTTGTTGAATGTTGACGGGTTGTTGCCCAAACAGAAATCCCTTTGAGCGGTCATTAAAACGTTTTTTGCCAAGAAATCTTGGTGACGTGGAAAACAAGCGATGTCAACTGCTTGAGCCCTAAGGGCAGGG